>NZ_JBNRJY010000414.1:0-278 GCF_059414725.1 Wolbachia endosymbiont of Tuta absoluta | reverse complement strand
GCAGTACAGAAATTGCTCATCTGTATGCAGATATATCCCATTCAAATTATACCTTGTATCATCTAGCGACACAGCAAACTTCGTTTTAGTCAACAAGTCTACCAAATCTGCACTTAGTAGAGTGAAATCGTATTGATGATCGATCCCGTTTCCATTGACTCGACGAAGAAGATTAAAAATCACATGTACGCAATATTTGTATGTATAGGAGCAGGTAGCTTTATTTATTATTCTTTGGTAATTATCTAATTATAGCTCATGGTAAAGTTATAATAATA
>NZ_JBNRJY010000413.1:0-11555 GCF_059414725.1 Wolbachia endosymbiont of Tuta absoluta | reverse complement strand
AAAAAAAGTGGAGCAAAAGTGGATTATGGCTCTCCCTAATTGGGCTTTAACTATGTCTCAACTTGACATCTTCTTTCCCAACAGATTGAAAATTGAGTTGAACTAAAAATGCGGCTTGACACACTTTTTTGAACATTCCCGCCTATTCGAATTTGCCTCGTAAATCCCTTACATCACACCTTCTCATTGGTAGCCATGCAACAAAGCCATCCAATATCTCCAACTAATACTGGATATCGATATTTTGTTATCCACACTATGTGATATATATACAGAGTGACTGCTTTTTCTATAATATTCCACATTCTTTGAGATTTTTCACCTTAAAATTATATTCTTAAAAGGATGGACTTTAAGTCCAGTGTTTTTCTCCTAAATTTGGGACAATAAAATCTAACGTGACTTCGCGCCAAATGTGATGCTGCTCAGCAGGTAAGCCAATTAACGGGCTACATTTATATACTGCACGCATTGCATTATCTGCTGCTGATCTAAAAAGAGGATTATTTTGATAAGAACTACTATCTGCTACGTTGGCTACAACGATCTCGCCTTTACTGGATAATAATAAGTTAATTTTTATACTAAAATTTTCTTTATAAACTATGCTCTCAGGAATGCTCCAACACTCTGTCAGTTTATCCCTTATAGAATTAATAATTTCTGTTACAGCCAATTCATCATCTTTGTTCTCAATATTTTTCTTATCTCTTATTTCATTTTTCACCTCTTTGATGTCTTCTCTTAGTTTTCTTTCTACACCCTTTTTTCTTTTGGGAATTGGAATACCCTCATCAATTTCCTGTATTTCAATAATTTGCCTCGGTTGTACTAACTCAACTAATTCTTTTTTTCTTTGTGGTATAGGAATAACTGACGAATCATCCGTTTGGGCTTTCATTGAAAAAAGCAAAAAACAACATAGAAACAAAAGAAGAGTATGATTAAAATAGAGAGGGCGCATATGTTAAGCAGCTTGTTTTACTGGTTTAAAGCTAATATTGCACATAAAGTCAATATATTTCAGTTGACTTAAACTCAAATTTGCTACACTAATTTTATTATCTCTATAATATCACATGGTCAATATACTCTGAATGAGATGGAAAGATGAAGGTGTTATTATAGCTGTTAAAAAATACGGTGATAAAAATTTAATTCTTTCTCTATTTACAAAAAATCATGGAAAGTGCAGAGGATTAACTAGGTTAACAAACAATAGCAATTATAAGTTTCAAATAAGTAATCTATTACATGCAGAATGGAGTGCTAAGCTACCTGAAAATCTAGGTTTTTTAAAGTGCGAATTGATTGAATCTCCATTTCATCATTTCTTTCAAGATAGGTTAAAAAGCATTGCTATTGTTTCTTTCTCGTCTATATTAGAAAAAGTGCTTCCAGAAAGTGAATCCTGCATCAAGTTATATGATAATTTTAGACACTTCATCGATGTAATAAAACATAATAGCCAGTTTTGGCAAAGTCATTACCTTAACTTAGAGCTTCTGCTTCTTACGCAACTTGGATTTAAGTTAGACCTATCAAAATGTGCTGTAACAGGTGTGAAAGAAAATCTACAATTTATTTCTCCAAAAACTGGTAGAGCAGTGTCAAAAAAAGTAGGTGACTGTTATGCAGATAAATTACTACCTTTTCCACAGATGTTGCATGATGTATACAATAACAACCTACAAAATAGCTACTCATATCAAGAATTCAGACTAGGGTTAAAAATTACAGGGTATTTTTTAAATAAATATCTATTTCTGCAGTTAAATGCGAAATTTCCGGAGTTGAGAAATTTTATGCTATCATTTGAATCTTAGTTACTACTTATTTGAAAGAACTTCAACCAGTAACCACTCTATTTCTACCACTGTTTTTTGCTTTATATAAATATTTGTCAGCACGTACTATAAATTTTTTAACATCATCAAGGTCAGATCTTTGCATTGCTGAAATTCCAATGCTCACAGTTACATTATGGGTTGTATTTTTACCCACAAGTATAAAAGGTTCTTTGGCAATAATTTTCCTTATTCTCTCTGCAATAGTATACGCATCTGATACATTGGTATCTGGCATTACAACAACAAATTCCTCACCACCAAACCTAGCTAATAAATCTGTCACTCTAATATTTTCAGAAATTCTTTTCTGTATTTCCTTTAAAAGTTCATCTCCAGCATTATGCCCAAAGTTATCATTCACCATCTTAAAATAATCTATATCAAGTATCATAAGAGATAAACTTCTATCTTTTTCCACAGAATCCTTAACAATATTTCTTAAGTGTGCATCAAAATATCTTCTATTATAACAGTTAGTTAATGGATCCTTTATAGACATTTCTACATTATTAAATAAATTCATTCTCAAGGCATCTTGATACCTTTTGCGTTTCACTTGCAAATTAACCCTAGCTATTAATTCACTCTCATCTAAAGGTACTGTTAAATAATCATTAGCACCTACATCAAGTGCCTTTACTAAATTGCTTTTATCATAATCTTCAGAAAGGATCAGAATTGGTGTATAACGTGTTTCTACTTTACTACGAAACTTAGAACACAACCGTAGGCCGTCAGTTTTTGAAAACTGCATGTCAGAAATAATCAGGTCGTAATTATCCTTAATACCAACCTTTAATGCTTCTTTTGGATCGTGCAGTATTTTAATTGATCTGAAGCGTTGCTTTAGAACATTGTGTATCTGCTCTGCTTGAAAGGTGTCCTCATCTACAACAAGTATGTTAGCATCAAAAATCTGATTAGAATAATCCATAATACTGCTTTCTGCTACTCCACCAATCTCAGCATTAGTTTCTCCTCTCAAGCACAACTCATCTATTATCATCTTTAAGCGCACAAGAGACTTAATTCTTGCAGATAAAGCAGTTTCATCTATCGGCTTAGTTAGAAAGTCATCCGCACCAGCATTAATTCCTTCCACTCTATCATGAGTGTCATGCAGCGCAGTTACCATAATGATTGGAATATAAGTCGTTAAGGGATCATTCTTTAGCTTCTTACAAACCTCAAAACCACTCATTTTTGGCATCATGACATCAAGTAAGATAATATCTGGCTGCTGTTCCGCTACTAAATCTATCGCCTCCTCGCCATCATAAGCTACAATAACTGTATAGTACTCTGCTTTTAGCTGAGCCTCCAAAAGCTTAACATTAGATGGTATATCATCTACTACTAGGATTTTTGCTGTCATTTTTTGTACTATCTACATTGTAAGTAGGATAAAGCTTGCCATCTTCACCAATTATGTAATTGACTTTTTCAACGTTATGCCCTTCATATAATTCTTTAATTCCGGTATCCTTCAACAATTTCCTAACTCTTGATTTTACAACCCAGAAATACCTATATATATTTTTAATAAGATTAAGAAATACAGGTACTTTACTTTTATCAAAAACAATTATACTCACTAAAGCTACAACTAAAATTTCTGAAAGACCTATATTAAACATTTTTCCTATGAAGCAAGTACTTTAATTCTCCTGATTATGAGTATTAATTTACTTAAATCAAGTTTAGAAGCAACCATCTCATCTAAAAAGCTATTGTAACGCTCTATATAATCCTTATCATTAAGAGCCCAAGTTTGAACCTTATCTATATGATTATCAGTAGCTTTTATAACTTTAACAGCTAGCTTATGATGATAATTGCTTAAATCATCTAATAAATCATTAATTAAGCTGCGATCCCAATAAGAAGAATGGCTTTTAATCTTGACAGCAATTGTTCTAATCATATCAAACCTTAGCAGCGACTTTAATTTAAAGTATATTCTACCAGCTTCAAAGATTGATAAAGATGTCTGTTCAGCAATAGATATAACGTCCAGCGCATAAATAAGAATACGTAAATCAGCAACCTTTTTTGCTAGATCTTTATTTATGTTAAGCTCTACCAAAGAGGTTAATCCATGATTATAGATCTTTAACAGGCGATCATCTAAAATATCATGGCCTAAAGTTTCAATTGCACCCCTAAATTTTGTAACACCATCTAGTTCTACAAGATTAAGCTTACCAAGATTTTTTACTAACCAAAATGATACCCTACCAATAAATTTTTGCACACTTCTCACTACTTGCAAATATGAATCAACATCAATTTTTCCATCCAATTCATCAATTTTCTGCCAAAGGCTACTTAAATTATATAGGTGATTAACAACGATATATATGTTAACTGCTTCATGTACTTTAATTCCAGTACTCTCAACCAAATTATTAATAAATATACAGCCCATCCTATTTACTACATCGTTTGTAATGCAAGTAGAAATAATTTCCCTACAAAGTTGGTGTTTCAATATGGAATCCTTGAACTCTGTTACCATCCTTTGTGGAAAGTAATTTAGTAAGTAATCACGGCACAAAAAATCTTTTTCAGGTAGCTCAGAGTGTATAACTTCATTTTTTATTGCTGTTCTTGCATAAGACATCAGAACAGAAAGCTGAGGAGAACAGAAACCTTCTCCATCAGTTAACATTCTTGCTACCTCTTCTTCAGCTGGAAGAAATTCTACATCTCGGTTTAGCAGCCCAAATTTCTCTAAACTGAGTAATAATTTATGGTGCTGCTCCAACTTTTCTTTAGCTTGCAAGCACTCAAGAAGCAATGCTTTTGTTTCAATCCTGTTATGGTTTTCAAGTACCTTAGATGCAACTTCATCTATCATGCTAGCCAGTATTTCATTCCTTTTTTCCAAGAAAATTCCCCCTTCTTTCATAATTGCAACAAAAGCAATCTTGATGTTAACTTCAAGATCAGAACATATTACTCCTGCTGAATTATCAATAAAATCTGCATTGATATACCCACCTATTTTAGCGTATTCTACCCTTCCAAGCTGCGTGCAACCAAGGTTGCCACCCTCTATAAACATAGAAGCTCTAATATCATGACCGTTTACTCTTAATTCATCATTTGCTTTATCGCCAACCATGCCATGGCTTTCACTTTTTGCCTTAACAAAGGTGCCAATTCCTCCATTCCATATGAAATCCACTTTTGCCTTGAGCAAATATCGAATCAAATCATTTGGAGATAATGTATCTTCCGTTATATCAAAGCACTTTTTCATTTCTTGAGAAATTTCTACTTGTTTGCTACTACGTTCAAATACCCCGCCACCATGAGAAATCAAATCTCTATTGTAATCCATCCAAGTGGAAAACGGTAATTCAAAGAGCCGTTTACGCTCCACGAAACTCTTTTCCGCATCAGGATTTGGATCAACAAAAATATGCATATGATTAAATGCTCCAATTAAACTCATATTTCTTGAAAGCAGCATGCCGTTCCCAAATAGATCGCCAGCCATATCTCCAATTCCAATAACAGTTGTATCCTGGTAAATATCCTTATTCATTCTCCAAAAATGGCGTTGTGCTGCAATCCATGCACCTCTTGCTGTAATACCCATCTTTTTGTGGTCATAACCTGCTGATCCACCAGATGCAAATGCATCTTCGAGCCAAAAGTTACATTCAGAGGATATTTCGTTTGCATAATCAGAAAATGAAGCAGTGCCTTTATCTGCTGCAACTACCAAATATGGATCATCTTCGTCATACCTAATCACATTTTCTGGTGGAGTTATTTTGCCATCAACTACATTATCAGTAATATCAAGCATTCCTCTGATGAAATTCTTATAGCATTCAACACCTTTCTCCCTTAAAATGTTTTTGTCTTTATAAACTTGCTTTATTACAAACCCACCCTTTGCGCCAACAGGTACAATGACCGCATTTTTTGTCATCTGGGCTTTCATGAGTCCCAAAACTTCAGTGCGAAAATCTTCCGTTCTATCCGACCATCTCAAACCACCACGAGCCAACTTCCCTCCTCTTAGATGTATTCCCTCAAAAAGGTTTGAATAAACATACAATTCACGGTATGGGCGCGGGTCAGGTAAACCATTTATTTTACTTGAATCAAATTTGATAGATAAGTATGGCTTATCATCTTGATAATAACTGGTTCTCAAAATTGCCATTATCAAGTTAAATATCGAACGCAAAACGTAATCATTTGAAACGTTGCTGATCTCTTTTAGTAGTTCTTCAATTTTTTCTATCAAAATGCTAGTAGTTTCTGCCCTATCAATATCTATTTTAGTATCAAATCTTGAATGAAATAATTCTACTAAATACCTTACTACTTTTGGATACTCTGATACTACTTTCTGGATATATTCTGGGTTATAGCTAAATGATGTCTGCTTTAGGTAGGCGCTTAGCGCTCTAATCAGAAGCACTTCCTTCCACTTGAGCCCAGCAATAATGATCAAGCTGTTAAAATAGTCATTTTTTATTTCCTTGCTGAACACTTTTACAAGTGTTACCTCAAACTGCTCTTTTAAAGTAATGTTGTCTATTAATTCATCAACTCTTGACAACACAAAATGATGTATCCATATTCCACCGTTGATTTCTATATAATAACCATTATGAGATAGAATCTTAGCCCCTAAATTCTTAGTAACCTTTAATATCTTTGACAATTCAAGGCCTCCGTTGCTTGGAGTGTAAACCTTCAATTGATAGTTGAGATTGTCACGAGTAAGCCTCAAATCAACTTCGCTGACTTTTTTCTTTCTCACTATCTCCAATTTTTTCATATCATAATACGCATCATGAGGTTCAAAATTCTCTTGATAACTTATCGGAAATGCCTTGCAATAGCGGATAAATATATCCTCAACAGTGCTAAAAGTATTATATAAATTGTCTATAAAACGATCTTCCCACTTTTCTGTAATGTTTCTTAACTTGTTTTCGATACGCAAAACTTCATCATCAAAAATGCTAGCGCTTTTGGTTCTTAGCACCACGTGTAATTTCATCAAATCATATTCATTGATAATGTGATTGTTATAAATATCTGAACTTTCTGCATTCGTTTCATCTTTCAATATATCGCGTATCTTAAACATTAGTCTTGCACTAGCATAACGCATCGGTATCAATACTATGCAACTAATAAAGTTCCCTACCTTTCTCAAAAATAATTTGACTCTTGGTCTAATCGCAAGAGACATGATCGAGGTGCAAATTTCAAATAACTCGTCTTCATTTGATTGGAATAATTCGTCACAAGAAAATGCCTGTAAAATGGAAATTAAAGCTTTATTGTTATGGCCACCAGGAACAAATCCTGCCTTTTTTTCTATTGTTGTAACCTTATCCTTTATTACCGGAATAGTTCGAATATCTTGCACTTCTGCTATAGAAGTAAATAGCCCAAAAAAATGCTGTTCCCTTATTACATCACCCTGATCATTAAATTCTTTCACTCCTATACAATTCATATAGGTACGCCGATGAACTATTGAGATTAGGTCTGATCTTAGTATGTATAAAGAATTCAAGCTTTCAGAAAAAATTGATGAATTTTGGTACTCTTCACTTGCTCTCATTAACCCGAGGCTCTCCTTACCACTTAGAGCAAGCTTCCCTTCTTTATTAGTAATGTATTCTTGATAACCTAAAAATACAAAATTGTTATTTTTCAACCAAGCTAGAAAATCTCTGCCTCCAGCATCCAATGCCGGATGCTCAAGAAGCTTCTTGAGCATCAATTGCCAGTCCTTTACAACGCAGTTAACTGCTTTTAGCGTCTTTCGTAGAGATTCTTCTAGTGTATCAACAAAGCTACCGCTTATGCCTTTAATAATTACATATATTACTGACTCTTTGATTCCATTACTTTCTTCTAAAAGATGAATTTTATCTATTAGGCTATTTTTTCTTTGAACATTAATTATGCTGTTACTATAATAGCATATAGTTAAACCGTTTGACTTAATAGTGGAAATGACAGAATCCACTAAAAAGGGCATGTCATAATTTGTGATTTTAATTATAGTGAAATTGCCTTCTATTCCTGAAATATCATTTACATTACTTACTGCCAATTTACTTTCTTCTTTTTCTTTTTTAAGAATGAAGTTGTATGCATCTTCTGCAATGTATAAAAGAAATTTATCGTTGACTTTTAGGTCACTATTATAAACAAAATTATAAAAGTACTGTATAAACTCTTTAATTTTTTCTTTCTCTTTTTTATTCCCTTGATCAACTAGCTTAAATAAAGACTCAACATTAACATTATGATTTATACACATTTTTCAAAACAAAAATACACAGCGAATCTAGATCTTTTTAACTAAGATTTCGTTACCAGAAGTATACACTATTAGCTCATCTCCTTCTACTATTTCCCCAGATAAAACTAACTTAGCTAGATTATTTTGAATGCATTCTTGTATTACCCTTTTCAGAGGCCGCGCTCCATATTCAGGGTCATATCCAGTTTGTGCTATTAGTTCTTTAGCTTCTTGCGATAAACTAATACTCAGTTTACGCTTAGCAAGCATCTTTTGTAAATAAGAGAATTGAACATCTATAATTTTATCAATGTCATCTTTGGTTAAGCTGTGGAATATAATAATTTCATCCAGTCTATTTAAAAATTCTGGACGAAACGCTGACTTAACTATTTTCATCACCTCATCTTTCACAGATTCGGTAGCTCCTCTTAGCATCATCTCAGCTCCAAGGTTAGAAGTTAAAATTAGTATGGTATTACGAAAATCAATTAATTTGCCATGGCTATCGGTTAGTCTACCTTCATCCAAAATCTGCAGTAGTATATTAAATATATCTGGATTTGCCTTTTCTATCTCATCAAACAAAATTACCTGATATGGTCTTCTCCTTACTGCTTCGGTTAATCTGCCACCTTGTTCATAACCAACATATCCTGGAGGCGCACCAATTAACTTTGAAACGGAGTGTTTTTCCATATACTCTGACATATCAAAGCGTAGAAGTGCTGATTGATCATCAAACAAAAATTCGGCAAGAGATTTTGCTAACTCTGTTTTTCCAACTCCGGTTGGACCTAAGAATAAAAATGAACCAAAAGGTCGATTAGTATCCTGAACACCAGAACGGGAGCGCCTTACTGCATTACTTATCGCTTCAATTGCATCTCTCTGCCCTATTACTCTTTTTCCTATTTCATTTTCCATGTTAAGGAGCTTTTCCTTTTCACTATGCATCATGTTATCAACTGGAATGCCTGTCCATTTTGAAACAATATTTGCAATATCACTCTCAGTAACTTCTTTCTTTAGGAAACTATCAGTAACTTTTTCCTGATTTTTTAACTCATTTTCAAGTTGAGGAATCACACCATACATCAATTCCCCTGCCCTTCCTAAATTTCCATTCCGCTGAGCCAATTCTAGCTCTTTCCTCGCATTATCCAATTTTTCAGCAGTTTCTTGTATTTTAGCTATTTTATTCTTTTCCATCTGCCATTTACTGCTTAAGTCAGCAAATTTACTGTTTAGACTCTCAATTTCCTCATTTATCTTTTTTAAACGTTGCTTAGAGTTTTCATCACTTTCTTTTTTCAAAGCCTCTGACTCAATTTTCAGCTGTATAATCTTTCTTTCAAGCTCATCAACAACCTCAGGCTTGCTGTCCATTTCAATTCTAACCCTACTTGCTGCTTCATCAATTAAATCGATCGCTTTATCAGGTAAAAACCTATCTGTTATATATCTATTAGAAAGCGTTGCAGCAGCGATTATTGCACCATCTGTGATTCTAATACCATGGTGCACCTCATACCTCTCCTTCAAACCCCTCAGTATTGAAATAGTATCAGTCTCAGTCGGTTGAGAAATAAACACAGGCTGAAAACGCCTTGCAAGCGCAGGGTCTTTCTCTATATGTTGACGATACTCATCCAAAGTTGTAGCCCCTATACAGCGAATTTCTCCACGCGCAAGAGCAGGCTTGAGCAAATTTGAAGCATCCATCGCACCACTTGTCGCTCCTGCTCCCACTAAAGTATGAAGCTCATCTATAAACAAAATAACTTTGCCCTCTGCTTTTAAAATCTCATTAATCACTGCTTTTAGTCTCTCTTCAAACTCCCCTCTAAATTTTGTTCCAGCAATTAATGCACCAAGATCCAAAGCTAAAACTTTTGCATCACGCAAACCAAGTGGTACATCATTTGCAACAATTCTGTTTGCTAAACCTTCAACTATTGCAGTTTTTCCAACACCAGGTTCACCTATCAGTACTGGATTATTTTTTGTTCGCCTCAACGATACCTGCATAGTTCTTCTGATTTCCTCATCACGACCAATTACAGGATCAAGCTTACCTTGCATAGCAAGCTCTGTAATATCTTTTGTATACCTCTTTGCCGCATTTAATTTTTCCTCGCTATTTGGAGAGTCTGCACTGCCACCTTTTCTCATTTCTGCAATAACTGAATTTAATTTTTGCGGTGTTACACCACCTTCTGCTAAAATTTTACCTACAATTTCATCTTTTTGTGCAGCAAGGCCCTGCAACAACCGCTCAACAGTAACAAATGTGTCTTTATTTCTCCTCGCAATACCAATTGAATCATCAAAAACTTTTGCTACCTCTCTTGAAAGCTGAAGTCCAACACTACCTGGTCCTCCAACCACTGGAAACTTTTTAATTGTACTACTCACAGCATCAGAAATATTCTGAACATTTCCATCACAGGTGCCTATCAAATCCTGAACTAAACCTGACTCATCTTCAAGCATTACTTTAAGTAAATGTTCAGGCATAAAAATCTGATGCCCAGCTCCCAATGCTTTCATTTGAGCGCTCTGGATTAGGCTTTTTGCTTTTTCGGTAAATTTATTCAAGTCCATAATACAAATTTAACTCATACTTGCTGATATATATAACAACTACTTTCTCAATTTTAAACTTAAAGTCATTCAGCATTCAACCACTATGGATTAAAATCCATAGTGGTTGAATATTTGATCGTAGGGCTTATCTTTGTTATGCCTTGACCTTAACACAGCTACATTTCTAGGTTTTTCCATCATCGTTTATAATGTTAGGATTAGCGCCTTTTTCTAGCAAAAATTTGATAATCCTTAAATCACCATAATATGCAATATTATGTAGTGCTGTGCTTACATACTTGTTAATAATGTTTACGTTAACTCCCTCATCTATTAAAAACCTAACTATCTCTAAATATCCCCTTCTGCAGCATAATGTAACGCAGTTAACTTAGGCATGTGTGTATCAGTATCTAATAAATTTTTTACTGAGAATTTTACAGTTTCTAAGTTACAATTTTGAGAAGCAATGCGTAATATCGTTTTATAATTATCTGCAGCTTTTGACTTCATGTAGTAATAGGTAGCAATAATACATACTATTAATGTTATAAGCCACCAAAAATGCAGCTTTTTTTTTGTATCTTGACTCAATTTATCCATATTCAACATCTTTTTAATATTAAATAGATCGATCAATCTGCGTAGTACATAATTTCTTCCTTCATTTCCAGGAAGCACTCCTTCTGCGATGAGAAATGCAGCTGCACGAAGGTGATCGATCCCCGGAGAGTTGTTTTGTTGGATTAGGGGCATGTTTCTCATTCACACTTTGATAAATTAAACATTTCGCCTCCGCCACCTCCCAAGTTAATATTTAT
>NZ_JBNRJY010000412.1:0-584 GCF_059414725.1 Wolbachia endosymbiont of Tuta absoluta | reverse complement strand
GATCGGCCTGCCCTTGATCGATCTGCCAGACGGCCGTCGGCTGCAGATAGCCCACAGCAGCACAGCCAGCGAGATCGTGGTCTGGACCCCGGGCGTGCATCTGAGCCACAGCCTGGCCGATATGCCCGATGACGGCTGGCGCCAGATGCTCTGCGTGGAGGCTGCGAGCATCGACGCGCCGGTGCTGCTGGCGCCAGGCCAACAATGGTCGATCGATCCACGATTACTAGCGATTCCGACTTCACGCAGTCGAGTTGCAGACTGCGATCCGGACTACGACTGGCTTTATGGGATTAGCTCCCCCTCGCGGGTTGGCAACCCTTTGTACCAGCCATTGTATGACGTGTGTAGCCCCACCTATAAGGGCCATGAGGACTTGACGTCATCCCCACCTTCCTCCGGTTTGTCACCGGCAGTCCCATTAGAGTGCCCTTTCGTAGCAACTAATGGCAAGGGTTGCGCTCGTTGCGGGACTTAACCCAACATCTCACGACACGAGCTGACGACAGCCATGCAGCACCTGTGTTACGGTTCTCTTTCGAGCACATGTCCATCTCTGGTCACTTCCGTACATGTCAAAGGTG
>NZ_JBNRJY010000411.1:0-1319 GCF_059414725.1 Wolbachia endosymbiont of Tuta absoluta | reverse complement strand
AAGAGGAAGGTTTTTATGTATGATTAATGTCGGGAGAAGGTCTGTTTCCCGTGGGAAATCAGTTAGCAGCGGGTGAAACCGCTGGGCGGGCCGCTAGTGTATGTATAAGTGTGTACAATAATGTATGTAGTTTATGTAAGTATATTTCATGCATTATCCCGCTTATCTAAACGCATTTTCCTATCACCCAAAGGTTGCCTGGAAGAGCTTGCTACCATAGCGAGAAGGCCGCCTTGTTGTAATTTTTTTTTGTGCAATAAAGAATTATATTATTACTAGATTTCCGCCCAGCGGTTTCACTCGCTTCCACTCATTTTCCCGTGGTAATAGTTGTTTTCCTGCGGTAAAAAGTGGCCTTTGAGTTATTCCAGGTTATACTTGTGTTCAATATTTCATCCAAATCGGTTTGGATGAGTGTGAAGAGGTAACAAACATACAAACATAGTACATACACACACACACACACACACAAACACTCAGATTTATAATTATCAACTAATAATGTATTCTGTGATAATATTAAGTACGGATTGCGACCATTTGAACCACACCACAGAATCATAATAGACCACACTGCTGCGAAACTGCGAGGCATCGGTCTCATTAGGGTCTACCTACATCATGGGTTTACCTGAAGACCCAAAACCAAGGTGAAATGCAGACTATATTCATGCAAAAATAATTCCCCGTTTTCGTATTTTCGGTACTTTTGATATTCATGGTACTCATTCATCGGGTCGTTCGTCGACTTGGTGTCCCACACAATAAAGAAGAAAGGTACTCGTTTACCAGAATAGCGTCAAATCACACACACACACACATGTCACGCCTATAATCCCTTGCGGGGTAGGCAGAGCGCAAACAGCCGCAAAAAACGGTCATTTGCGCCACGTCTGACAAATATTTGAGGGTCATTTCGAAAATTGTGTAGATATCGCCATAGTGACAGGTTGTCAGCCCATCGCCTAAAATTGCAATACACACCCTCGAGACCCTTAGTCGCCTCTTCGAACGCCCAAGGGAAAGAAATAGGGAGATGCTATTCTAAGCCGGCATCACAGTTTTCGTCATCGTCAGTTTTTATTTATGTTATGTAATAAATGGGGATCCAAATAATTCAGTACTTTTAAAGTTACCCTGGTACCTTATGTGCTGCTTTCGAGCAATTAACGTTTGATCGATCTTTGATGAGGAAATAATCCTTCTTCCCAACCAGGTAAAAACACGCACGGGAATTCAAGCCCTTTAGCCGCATGAAGAGTCATAACATATACAGTGTCATCGCTATTCATATTATCCACTTCCATCACCAAACTAAT
>NZ_JBNRJY010000410.1:0-7968 GCF_059414725.1 Wolbachia endosymbiont of Tuta absoluta | reverse complement strand
GATCGCTACACACCTCATCAACTATTCCTCTTAGATTTCCTATCATTTCTAGTACTTTATAAAATTCAGTTTAAATGCTCCTGAATCTTAGGTCAAGCAAACGAACATTATATGAAGTAGTTCCAGTTTCAATCATTGCAGACAAGTTTGCAGGAAATCTATTTTAATATGTTATTCCAGATCATTATGTAATTGAACCACAAGTTACTCCGATAGAAATAGAATTGCAGTCTCCTAACTTAGCTAAGTAATAGAAATTTCTATCTTTGGTGAAATAAAGGTAATTGTTTACTGTTTGCGAAAATATTTGCATAATTTAAGTAACATTACTTGATAAGAATTAACTATGGAGCTTAATAAGATTGCAGCATCGATTTTACTTTCTGGATTAATAATTATGATAGTTAGTAATCTAGTTGATATGCTCTACAACCCAGAGGATTATAAAATTGAACACCAAACAATAGTAGCAGCCAGCAATGAGCCTCAACAAAAGATTGAACAAGTGGCACTTGATATTGGAGAGCTCATGCAGAATGCTAGCTTTGAAAAAGGCAAGTCAGCAGCAAAAAAATGTATAGCTTGTCATAGTTTTGAGAAAGGTGGAATGAATAAAGTGGGGCCAAACTTATGGAACGTGGTTGGAAATAAAAAGGCCCATCTTGGCAGCTCATTCAATTACTCAAAAGCACTACTTGAAAAAGGTGGGAAATGGGAGTATGAGGAGTTATTTGCTTTTTTAAAAAATCCAAAAGCCTACATAAAAGGTACACGTATGGCATTTGCAGGCATTTCCAATCCACAAGAGATTGCAGATCTAGTCAGCTATTTGCGTTCGATGAGCGATAGTCCGGTTGCCTTGCCAAAGTAGTATGAATTATTGTAAATTACTCGATGGAAGTAATGGCCATATAGCATATCGAAAGCTACAAGGAAAGAAGGCTTCTATAGTTTTTTTTAGTGGTTTTGCATCCAATATGGATGGAACTAAAGCAACTGCCGTTTACAAATTTTGCCAAGAAAATGATATAGCACTTGTGCTCTTTGATTATTTTGGCCATGGTAATTCAAGCGGTGATTTTGCTGATTATACAATAAGTGATTGGCAAAAAAATTGTGCTAAAGTGATAAGTGAATTAACTAGCAATAAACAAATAATTATAGGTTCAAGTATGGGAGGATGGCTGATGCTGCTCACTGCTCTTCAATTTCCAGAAAAAATTGCAGCATTAATCGGCATATCGTCTGCTCCTGATTTTACTGAAGATTTGATATTCAAGCAATTGTCAGGCAAGCAAAAAGAAGAACTAGGTTCTAAAGGTGTAATAGATTTTACTTCGGAGCATTGTGCATACAAAATAACTAAAAATCTGATCGAAGACGGTAGAAAGAACCTTCTTTTAAACAGAGAAGCAATAGATATAAACTGTCCTGTGCGCTTATTGCATAGCATTAATGATAAAGATGTTCCTTATCAAACTTCATTGAATTTAGCTGAAAAAATTAAGTCAACAGACGTTGAAGTACACTTAATAAAATCAGCAGAACACAACATGTCTGATAATCATTCACTGAAAATTTTATTTAAGACCATCAGAGAATTTTTGCCAGGAGAAATATATAATTGAAGTAATTCAGATGTGTTTGTCGTAAGAGCTGCAGTTATAGCTTCAACAGTAGGCACTATTCTTGATCACCTCAACATTTTCTCTTGGCAATTCTTTAATAAATCGAGAAGTGCTCATTGGTTGCCACTGATTATTAATTTCCCTCCTATCTGCACATGAAATGATCAACCTTTCTTTTGCTCTAGTTATGCCAACATATGCAAGTCTTCTCTCTTCTTCCAAAGCTTTACCACTTTTATCTTCAAAAGATCTTTGATGAGGAAATAATCCTTCTTCCCAACCAGGTAAAAACACGCACGGGAATTCAAGCCCTTTAGCCGCATGAAGAGTCATAACATATACAGTGTCATCGCTATTCATATTATCCACTTCCATCACCAAACTAATATGCTCCAAGAAGGTTATAGTGCTGTCAAAATTCTTCAAAGATGAAATGAGCTCTTTAACATTTTCTATTCGCGCTAAACCCGTCACTCCTTCATTCTCAAGCATTTCCATATATCCTGATTGATTTGCTACGATTTTAACAAATTCATGCAGTGGTTTTACGCTTACTATTTCTTCCCAAGCTTTAATTTTATTTAAAAAATCATTTAGTGAGAGTTTAATTCTTTCGGTTACTTGATCACTATTAACCAATATTTTTGCTGCCTCAAAAAAAGAAATTTTGTTATCCTGAGCAGTCGTGTATATTTTCTTTAGAGTTGTAGCTCCTATGCTTCTTTTTGGACGATTTACGATCCTTTCAAAAGCGAGATCATCATTATTATTTGTAACAAGCCTCAAATATGCAATTATATCCCTTACTTCTTGACGTTCGTAGAATTTTACGCCACTTATAATCTTATAGGGAATTGAATATTTTATAAAATACTCTTCGAGAACTCTAGTTTGAAAAGTAGCCCTGACGAGCACTGCAATATCACTAAATCTGTATTTATTGAGTTTTAATATCTGTTCGCTTATGAACCTTGCTTCAGCCTTTCCGTCCCACAATTTGATTAGATTTACCTTTTCGCCTTCAATGTTTGTTGTCCACAATTTTTTTTCTAAGCGAGTCTTATTGTGATTGATCACATATGATGCAGTTGCAATTATGTGGGATGTTGACCTGTAGTTACACTCCAGTTTAACGGTTTTTGCATTTTTAAAATCATCGGAAAATTTCAAAATATTTTCAACTTCTGCACCACGCCAACTGTATATCGACTGGTCATCATCTCCTACACAGCAAATATTTGAATGCTCTTTTGCAAGGTATTTTAGCCAAAGATATTGTATTGCATTTGTATCTTGATACTCATCTACCATGACATACTTAAACTTGTTTTGGTAGTAGGACAGAACCTCGGTCTTTTTATTAAAAAGTTGTATGTTATATAACAATAAGTCACCAAAATCAACAGAGTTAAGGAATTTTAACCTTTCCTGATACTGGTAATAGACTTTAAGTGCAGTTACGTAAACTGGCCTAAATGATTGAACATCTTCCACTTCAGACGGCAATAAGCACTTCTCTTTCCATTGCTGAATAATATTCATAATGGTCTTATATTTTTCTGATAGGTAATCAGGATTTATTTCATTGATAATATTTTTTATTACCTGTAATTGGTCATCCACACCAATGATTGTAAAATTGGGGTTTAAGCCCACAATTTCTGCGTGCATGCGCAAAATTTTTGCTGCAATTGCATGGAAAGTGCCAAGCCATGGTATGTTTGTACCCGTTAGCTCAAGTACCCTTGATACCATCTCATTTGCTGCTTTATTTGTAAATGTAACTGCTAATATCTCATCAGAATAAGCGTGACCGTTTCTAATTATGTGTGCTATTCTTGAAGTAATCGTTCTTGTTTTTCCGGTTCCGGCTCCTGCCAGTATCAAAACTGGCCCATTTATGTTAGTTACAGCTAATTGCTGTTCTGGATTTAACAGTGAGAGATAATCGTTCATTGAAGCTCTATAGATTATAACTTTATAAAGTTAAACCTATGATCCAAATATTGTAAAGGTCTTATTGAACATAACATTCAACTCATTCAAGTACTAGATATTTAAGCGTAGATCTATCTTGTTGGGGTAGCTTCAAGTGTATGGTGAGTAACAACAACTTGATTTGAGATATTGGCATCAAAACTTCTGCTTGTTTGATGAATAGGTGGAGTTTGAAATGGCTTAGGCTTACGATTCAGTTCCTTCATCTTTATTTCCTCAGCTTTAATAGGAAGTTTTTCTGGAACATAGAAGTTATGAATTTCAGCTCGTTCAGTGAAATTTTCATATGTTGCTTTCAACCAAGCTCCAATATCATATATAAAACCATATGCTTTTTCTTTAAATTCTATCAATGATCTACTGAAACTTGCTAATGTGTTATTAAAGTAAATTGTCATATAGTCTCTTGTGGTGTATTGATAACCTTCTCCATTTAATCTGCTATTTTGTGCGTTAGAACTATTGTTGCTTTTGAAGTAACCAAATATGTTGTACATTTTGAGCTACCGCTGACTATTAATATACATACATTATATATTAATAAATCAAGATTGTCAAGAGTGTTTATTGCATTACTGAGGAGTTGAAGCTTGTAGTACGATATTTTCAAATCTTTAATATAGTATTGACTTTACAGCAACAATTACCTTAAGTTAGTAACTATTGTTGCAGTTAAAGTATCGATGCCTTTTTTCTTTTATTTTTTTGCAATTCTCAGCATTTTATCTGCTGTATGCGTAATTAGTGTAAGAAATCCTGTGCATGCAGTATTATTTTTAATTTTCACCTTCGTTAACTCTGTAGTTCTTTTCATTCTCCTTGGAGCTGAGTTCATTGCTATGATGGTGATGATAGTATACATCGGTGCGGTTGCGGTGTTGTTCCTCTTTGTAGTTATGATGCTCGATATTGACTACATAAGGTTGCGCCAGGGTTTTGCAAAGCATTGCACTCTTGGTGCTATGTTGTGTGTTGTGTTTTTTCTAGTCATCAGCTTTGTAATCCGCAGCTCAGCACCGAATATAAGCAATGTTATAAACTATAATACCAATAATGTGAAAGCTATTGGTAATTTGCTGTATACCGACTACATGTACGCTTTTCATCTTTCTGGTATTCTGCTGCTTGTTGCAATTGTCGGTGCAATTGCTCTTACTTTGCAGGACAAGAAAAAAGGAGTTAAAAAACAGAATGTATTAAAGCAATTGACACAATCTTCATCTGTAAAATTAGTTAAGGCTAAATTTGGAAAAGGAGTAGAATGGAAATAGGATTAAATCACTTTTTGATAGTTGCTGCTGTTTTGTTCACTATTGGAGTGTGCGGTATTTTCATCAACCGTAAGAGCATAATCAATATATTGTTATCAATAGAAATATTATTGCTGGCAATTAATATCAACTTAGTTGCTTTTTCTGCCTTTATGAATGATATAGTTGGGCAAATTTTTGTGATGTTTGTGTTGACTGTTGCGGCAGCAGAGTCAGGAGTTGGGCTTGCAATATTGGTTGTATATTATAGAAGCCGTGGCAATATAGATGTTGAACAAGCAAATTTAATGAAAGAATGATGGATATACTGAAATTAATAGTATTTTTGCCACTCTTTGGTTCGCTGTTTGCAGCACTTTTTAGAAGAGGTGTTTTTAGTCAGTTAGTTACAACGGCAGGGATTGGAATATCTGCAGTTTTATCTTGGTATGTTTTTCTCACCTTCTCTGAAAATTATCACTTGAGTTTATTTCCTTTATTTTCATTAAGTGTATTAAAAGTAAATTGGGCAATTAGTGTGGATGCTCTCTCATCCTTAATGCTTATTGTTATTACCACCGTTTCACTGGTAGTACATCTCTACTCTATCGGTTATATGGAGCATGATAAGGGGAAGTCGAGGTTTTTTTCTTACCTATCGCTATTTACGTTTTGCATGATTGTGCTGGTTGTAAGCGATAATTTCGTGCAGCTTTTTTTTGGCTGGGAAGGGGTTGGCCTATGTTCTTATTTACTCATAGGATTTTGGTTCCAAAAATATTCTGCAAATAATGCAGCAATTAAAGCATTTGTTGTGAATAGGGTAGGAGACTTTGCACTATTGATTGGAACCTTTCTTATTTATTATACATTTCACTCTTTGAATTTTACTGAAGTTTTTGACACAACTGATCTTCTTGGCACGCAGAACATTAGGGCATTCTGCTGTGAATTCAAAGTAACTCATATAATATGCATATTACTTTTTATTGGCTGTATGGGTAAATCTGCACAGCTTGGTTTACATGTTTGGTTGCCAGATGCAATGGAAGGGCCAACCCCTGTTTCTGCACTCATTCACGCAGCAACGATGGTAACAGCAGGTATATTTTTAGTAGCAAAATGTTCTCCATTATTTGAGCTATCAAATGTGGCACGAGAATTAATAGTTATTGTTGGGGCACTTACTGCTTTCTTTGCAGCTACGGTTGCGATTACTCAGAACGATATAAAAAAAATAATTGCTTATTCAACCTGCAGTCAACTTGGTTATATGTTCATGGCATGTGGGCTTTCTGCTTACAATGTTGCTATTTTTCATTTAATGACACACGCTTTTTTTAAAGCTCTACTATTTCTTGGTGCTGGCAATGTGATTCATGCAATGCATCATGAGCAAAACATTCAGAAAATGGGAAATTGCTGGAAGAAAATCCCTTGCACTTATACTCTCATGTGGATTGGATCTCTTGCGCTTTCTGGAATATTTCCATTTGCAGGTTTTTACTCAAAGGATTTGATAATTGAACATGCTTATAGCACGGATAGCTTTGCTTTTGTAATAAGCTTAGTTGTTGCATTCTTCACAGCGTTTTACTCTTGGAGGTTATTGCTTCTTGTGTTCCACAGCCAAAAACAAAGTAAAATTAATATACATGAGGCACCAAAGATTATGCTTATACCATTACTGATACTCGCTTTTGGATCAGTATTTTCTGGAATATGGGGAGCAAATATTTTGAACATAACTAGTAATGCGTTTTGGAAATCAAGTTTAGTGATGATTGATGAGCATGGAGTTCATAATTTCTTTATAAAACTACTGCCAACCTTAGCAAGCCTAAGTGGAATAGCACTTGCGTGCCTAATTTACCAATATCAAGTAATTAGGCAAATTAAGAGTAAATTTTTACTTAAGTTTTTGCAGAATAAATGGTACTTTGATGAGGTGTATGAGTTTGTTATAATTGCACCGATAAGGTTTATATCTAGGCTTCTATGGAAGTTTGATGTTAAGGCTATTGATTCATTTGGACCAAATGGTGTTGTAAGGTTGGTTAATGAATGTTCAAAAAGTTCTATAAAGTTACAAACTGGTTATATATTTGATTATGCATTTATTATGTTTGTTACTTTAATAATCGGTGCTTTATATATTATTGGAATTAAATAGAAGGTGTTGTTACTTAGTATATTCTTGCTTCCACTGATAGGAGCGTTGATTTTATCCTCGATCAGGATTAATCATCAATCTATACACCTAAAATTCCTTGCCCTATTTTTTGCTATACTTCCATTTTTGCTTAGCATTGTAGCTTGTATAGAATTTGATTATAACAATGCGGACTTTCAGTTTGTCAGCTATCCAATCAAGAATGTAGGAATAGGGATAGATGGTATATCGTTGCTTTTCCTTCTGCTTACAACTTTCTTGTTTGTAATTTGTATACTCTATAACTGCAAAATGAGTTATACGACCCTAAAAGGCTATATGGCATTATTTCTACTGCTTGAGAGTTTTGTAGTCGGTTTTTTCGTTTCACTGAATGCTATAAGCTTTTATGTGTTTTTTGAAGCTGTTTTAATACCAATGTTCTTTATTATTGGCATTTGGGGAGGGAAGCAAAGGATATATGCGACGTTTAAGTTATTTCTTTATACATTAACTGGCTCATTATTATTTCTGCTTGGATTGGTGTATATCTATAGTACTTTTGGGACGTTTAATATACAAAAATTAGCTACATTAGTGCCAAGCCTTGATCTTGAAGTGCAGTCATTGCTGTGGATTACATTTTTTATTTCTTTTGCAATAAAAGTACCTATGTTTCCATTTCACACTTGGCTTCCTGATGCGCATGTGCAATCACCAACTTCTGGATCTGTGATTTTAGCTGGCTTGCTTATTAAAATGGGGGGATATGGATTTTTAAGGTTTTCTATTCCAATGCTTCCTCAGGCAAGTTTGTATTTTTCAAATTTCGTTGTTGTGCTGAGCATTATTGCGGTGATATATGCTTCTCTAGTTGCGTTTGCTCAAGATGATATAAAGAAGTTAATAGCTTATTCTTCAATAGCACATATGGGGATCG
>NZ_JBNRJY010000409.1:0-544 GCF_059414725.1 Wolbachia endosymbiont of Tuta absoluta | reverse complement strand
ACGCTTAAATATCTAGTACTTGAATGAGTTGAATGTTATGTTCAATAAGACCTTTACAATATTTGGATCGATCCTAGCACTCTGCAGTGCTGTGACGGACTGTTTCAAAGGAATAATGGATGAGGAGGGATGGTATAGGTGTAGAGCAGAAGCGTTATTATTCACAAGGACCATTTTCGGTTAAGGAACGGAGTTAAGCTACCGGATAAAATCGGTACCGATATACGTTTAAAGGTAAAACTACCGCAATAATTTCGATATCGATACATAACTGCGCTCTAACAAGCAAAGATACCGCTTTGATAGCGCTTTAGGTACCGTGAAAATAACGGTACCACAAACGATGCAGTAACAGAAAATTTCGTTACTGCAATGTTATGAATGATATCGCAATATTTCGGTATGACGTCATACCCTTTACCGTTCAAATAAAAATAATTTCGGTTATACAATGATACTTCAAGTTCTAGGTATGCTTTCAGTGGCCTTTTCTTTTTTGTCGTGTGGGACACCGAGTTGAAGGACATCCCGGCAAGTTCTCGTA
>NZ_JBNRJY010000408.1:0-655 GCF_059414725.1 Wolbachia endosymbiont of Tuta absoluta | reverse complement strand
AGTACGTACAACACGGTTATCGAAATAACATTCATCTCATGAACTTTAAAACACTGTCGGGTTCTTCTTTCAAAATATGTGTTTCGCACCATTAAACACTGAGAATATATTATTTTATTTTTAAGGTTTATATTAGATGGTTGGTCAATGTCCGATTTTGGTGTTATTGACCCTAATTATTAAAAATTGTCCTTGAATGTTTGGCATTGTGTATTTAGGATAGGTATTAACTGTTCAAATCAATTGCAGTTTTTTTTTCTTTTGCATTAAATAAAATATTCATGTTGGATTTAATAATTTAATATAATAATTTGGGGTGGTATGGGATCTACCTCCTAGCGGTCCACCCCGGGCAACGGCAACACAGGCTTGCCTGTGGATAAGTCCGGCTGAACGATCGATCAGCTTTAGGAACACTTGCTTCAATTGCTTTCAGACCACTTTGCACTTTATCAAGACTATCACTTCTTATGGCAGCAGCAATATCTATAAACAATCGCTTTAGCTCTCGAGGTTGATCGATCATATCGTGTTATGTTATAGCGTAACCTAGGGAAACCCTACGTCCAGCAGTGGACCTCAATAGGCTGATGTATGTATGTATACTATGTTCACACTGCGGTTTCACTCGGTGAAAAATAACTTACACTATATG
>NZ_JBNRJY010000407.1:0-318 GCF_059414725.1 Wolbachia endosymbiont of Tuta absoluta | reverse complement strand
GAACATATACGCAAAAACCCTAAAGGATTTGAAAAAGCAATAAAAAGCAGAGGGGTGAAAGAATTTACTACAGAAGAAATATTAGAGATTGACCATAAAAAAAGATCGATCTTCTTCGGCATTAAAAGAAAAACGGCCAAGTGCGAGTCAGACTCGCGCGCAAAAGGTTTCGTATCATTTTCCATAAAAATTGCAAGTTGATCGATCTCCGTGAGGGAGTGCCGTGTGATGCCGGCTTTGAATAGCATCCCCCCATTTCTTTCCTGTGACTGTCGTAAGAGGCAACTAATGGACTCAAGGGTTGTAAGACTATTGCAA
>NZ_JBNRJY010000406.1:0-908 GCF_059414725.1 Wolbachia endosymbiont of Tuta absoluta | reverse complement strand
GATCAAGTTGATGTAAACGTTTTCTCTTTTTGTATGGACGAGAGCTCGGTAGTCGATTCTCTTAAGATTTTCTTCTATGGCAACACTAGGATGTCAATACAGTTAGATCGATCTATGCTCTTAGATAGCACTTTTATTAGCCCTCTTCTCACTATTTCATATATTAGCCTCTTGTTCTGAAACCTTACCTCTGATTTATTTGGATGCTCATTTACATAAACTTGATCGATCAAGCTAAAACAATCCGTTGTATATTAGACGCTATAACTATTTCTAGCTTTAGTCTGAATAAAAATTGACGCAAAGGTTCTGCACCATGAAACAACACCAACGCTTTACACACACAGTTTTTGTATCGACCATTTTTGCTTTGTTGTCTGTGACTACTGCAACCAGTCATGCAAAACAGTATTATAAGTGGGTCGACAGTAACGGCTCTACCCATTACACCACGACGCCACCACCTAAAAATGCACGCAATAAAACTAAAGTCGATACTTATGGTTATCGTGGCACGCCTTCACCGACCAACCAACCTACAGCCCAACAGACAGCCCCACAAAACAATCCATCCAATACGCAGCAAAATGCTCCTCAAAATGGACAACCTGTAAATAATGTTCCTGTCGTGAATCCACCACAGCTACAACAACCTACAGTGATTCCACAAAATAATACCAATAGCGATTCAACGCTTCGCTAGTTCAATTAAGAACAAAATTGCAAGTTTTTCATATTTAAAAACGCGCAAAATTCACTTTTAGGTGTATTTTGCGCTATGCTGTGCAACACAGTTTTTTAACCATTGTTCTCAAAATACGTTTATGACTACTCATATTGATCGATCGTCTAATCCTTTGTATCAAAGGATAAAGCTCATTGACTATAAATGATTGATATCAAATTCT
>NZ_JBNRJY010000405.1:0-454 GCF_059414725.1 Wolbachia endosymbiont of Tuta absoluta | reverse complement strand
CTATCGTCAGAATTTGACAAAGAAGACAAAGAAATTGCACAGAAGGAGCTTAAGATGTTCTCTATTTTAGACGATCGATCACGAGTGCTTAAAAAGTTATATGCAGTGTTTAAATTAAATAAAATGTAGACAAAGTAAGTGCCAAGAGGATAAAGTTGTTGTTCTTGTATGTGTTTTGAGTAGTTGTTTGGGTTATTTACATTGTTTTAGTGCTGGAGACAGATTTCACAGACACTTTACAATACAATACACTGAGAATAAACAATTATCAGCACAGAAGCCAACATTTGTACAAGGATAGTGAAATAGGCAGTATAGTATTAGACACCATCCACTAAAACAAACTGTCTGGTAGAGATCGATCATATTATAATTTTTATACGCAAATGTTGTCTGTTTCGTGATAATTTAATTATCTTTGTGTATACGTGGCATATGTCTATCTGTTTTTTTT
>NZ_JBNRJY010000404.1:0-481 GCF_059414725.1 Wolbachia endosymbiont of Tuta absoluta | reverse complement strand
CATTATTATAGGGTTAAAACTCACTACTGGGGGATTCTTTTGCCTTTTTTTGCTTGGTAAATTTCTTAATATTTTTGATTGGTTAGGAGTTCTATAGAGATGTCATTTCAGTGCTTCTTATTACCTGTTCTGGATCGATCCATATGTAACAAGGCGATTTGCTGTTGCATGCATTGTTTTGAACCAATTAATCCTTGTTCCCATTGTTTCTCAATATCCTGCCAACCTGCTAGGGCAAAGGTTTCAAGAAGCTGGTCTGTGGTATCTGTTAAACTAATTGTCCCATCAAAATCACATAAAATATGCCAAAGGTTTTGTGAGCTCGTATTTTGTTGAGGATTAATCAAAAACATAATCAGTTTTACCAGTGTTATTTTATTAAACTTGTCAGATAAATTAGATTTGGATTCTTAATTCAATCTTATGCAAAACTGATGGCAGCAACATGACATAGGCTTATTGTAATTAAGTGTAATTCAAT
>NZ_JBNRJY010000403.1:0-272 GCF_059414725.1 Wolbachia endosymbiont of Tuta absoluta | reverse complement strand
CATTATTATAGGGTTAAAACTCACTACTGGGGGATTCTTTTGCCTTTTTTTGCTTGGTAAATTTCTTAATATTTTTGATTGGTTAGGAGTTCTATAGAGATGTCATTTCAGTGCTTCTTATTACCTGTTCTGGATCGATCCTTCTACTGGACTTGATGACGCTCACCATATTCAGCATAATGGCAGCATTGTAGAAATTAATTATTAGAGATGAAAAGACTTAATTTCTACTGCCAATGCTAGCACTGCTAATTTGCTAACAATATTCCAAA
>NZ_JBNRJY010000402.1:0-486 GCF_059414725.1 Wolbachia endosymbiont of Tuta absoluta | reverse complement strand
ACCTTGATACAATTTTTTTATAGTAATATCTCAATGCCTGTTCAGTCATGCTTAGCGTATTCTAGGTGCTTTTAACTGCAATAGTGAAGGTATTTGAGGTATTTACTGCTATTACACAAGGTGTAAATAACTAGACAATTATGTAGAAGTATATTAGGTATGTGCATAAAAAATTGAGATCTAATCGGCTAATCCTAAGAAATGTTGTGGGAAAAAAGTAAGATTTACTCCAATAAATAGAGTAAAAAATTGAATTTTTAATAAATAAGAATTTAAAGACAGTCCTATAAAAAGAGGATATCAATGAATCCTCCTAAAATATTCAGCCCTCATTAAGATTCCTTATATCACACACAACAATGAAAGTTAGATAAAAATCATGTCCTATGTTATCATGTCCTATCAAAGGCAAATAAAAGACATATTCATACCCCATTTCTTTCCTGCGGGTGTTGTAATGTTGTAAGAGACGACTAGGACTCGAGG
>NZ_JBNRJY010000401.1:0-1335 GCF_059414725.1 Wolbachia endosymbiont of Tuta absoluta | reverse complement strand
AAACAGGTCTTTAAAGAACTGTTTTCGAGTTTATAATCCAAACATTTTGAGCGAGTTTAGGTAGATAAAATAGCACTTACTGAACATCAACTTTTGGCCACCCAAACGGTAATGACTGAGAATCTTATAATTATAAATATTTGATAGAGTGATTCATTATTTAGATTTAAATATTGGAAAAACCTTAACCACTTTTCAAATCATACTTTTTTTTTGGTTTTACTGCTGTAAAAAGTAGCCTATTTATTTTTTGAAGTGATATTCTATCCGTAAGTATACCAAAAGTTCATCCAAATCTGGCAAGCCTTTTGAGCCCGAAGAGGTAACGAATACACACACACAAAATTACTCCGATTTATGATACTAGTAATAGTAAGAATATGGACAGTATTTATAACATTTGATCGATCTTTCTTAAGGCAAGTGTACTCGTGAACGACCTCGCAGTGGCGCCACTTCACAAAAAAAACTCTTTATACAAAACAAACAATCTATCAGAATGTCCGTTGCCCAAGTTTTTAGTACTATCCATAAGTAAAATTAGAACCTGCAAACTCAATTAAATATTTGCTGTAATAGAACGTATGGCATTTAATACCAAAAGTGGCCGTTTTAGACAATTTTTTCCATAACTTTCATTGCAGCGAATATTTCATTGAGTTTGCTTGTTCTAATTTTACTTAAGGATAATACTAAATAGAAGTGGCGCTTCACGAAAAATAGTTCACGATAGATAGTGGGGATTGAATTGAACCCACGACCCTCGGCGTAGCAGGCAAGGGTAGGTACTATATCCACTAACTACTAGTACTAACTTACATCCAAAACTTTAATAACAGCAAATAGTTAATAAGGGTTGCAGATTTTTGTTTTGCTTTAAGATAAAAACAAACCATGTGCAAGGGACAATCGGTGTTTTTGTTTGCATTAAGAGATGTTTTTATTTGTGAAGTGGCGCTAGTTTCGCGGCACTATCTGCCTTAAAGGAATCATGGATTCACTATCTCCGTCTTCACCTGCTGAAAAAGTAGTATTCATGAAAGGGTGTGCCCCCTGGAGGAATCGGCGATTGGTGGAACGGGAGCTGGTAACAATTGGATAGGCTATACCTATCATCGATCACACACCGGGTCCAATACTAGAAGATAGCCAACTGTAGAAAACATTGGTTAAAAGGAAGGTTTGCACCACTGATTGAAAGTACACCATGTTCAAAATACTGTTGTAGTATTGTTGATTAATACTACATACACATACCACGCTTTTATCCCTTGCAGGGTAGGCAGAGCGTTACCGGCCGCGGCGGCCGCCATCGCCACATTTGACAAATTATAT
>NZ_JBNRJY010000400.1:0-4054 GCF_059414725.1 Wolbachia endosymbiont of Tuta absoluta | reverse complement strand
TGTGTGATTCATATAGGTTATTACAATAAAAATGTAAGATCAAATAGAAATTTGTACTTGTGATAGTTTATATACCTTATTACAATTATGGTGGGAAGTATATCAACAATAAAAGCCGCAAGTAAATGGACTCTAAAGTTAAGCTACGCCTGAATTGGGTAAACCTATATAAAAAATTAGGTCATGCAGGAAGAGTATGTCAGCACTATAATATTTCACGCTTTACCTTACGCAAATGGTGTAAACGTTACAAGGAGTTTGGTGAAAAAGGATTAGAAAATCTTAGTAGCAGGCCTAAAACCTCACCTTTACAAAAAACCAATATATCTAGTGATCAACTTATTCTCCACTTAAGAAAAACTAGAAAATTAGGAGCAAGACGTATTCAAACTGAATTGAAACGTTTACATGATCTCTCTTTTTCATTGGCTACTATACACAAAGTTTTCAAAAAATATGATGTAAGTCTTTTACGTATTAAACGTCATTACCGCAAACAAATAAAGCGTTACAACTGTAAAGTACCAGGAGAACGTATACAGATGGATGTATGCAAAATAGCTTCTGGACTTTATCAGTATACCGCTATAGATGATTGTACACGTTATAAAGTTGTTACATTGTACCCAAGACGTACTGCAGAAAACACTCTAGATTTTCTTGAACAACTAAGAGAAAAAATGCCATTTCATTGTCAAAGAATTCAAACCGATAGAGGACAGGAATTTTTTGCTTATGGGGTGCAAGAATATTTGAAAAAATGGAAAATCAAATTTCGTCCTATCAAGCCATTTTCCCCGCATTTAAACGGTAAAGTGGAAAGAGCTCAGCGTACAGATTTAGATGAATTTTACAGTAGTGTTAACATCAAGGATCCTGACCTACAAATTAAACTCAGAGATTGGGAAAACCATTATAATAGACAACGTCCTCATAGCTCTCTTCAAGGGAAAACTCCATGGGAAAAATATAAAGAGCTAGAAAGTACAATTCCTTGTTTAAGTGAAGTGCAAAAAAATTACATTCCGTCAAAGGAGCCTTTTGTCATGCAAAATTACAAGCATGATCAAAGATTAAAGTCAATTCAAAAACACAACGTTACTTAACTATTTAAAATTCAGACTTAATCTGACAAATCAGTTGTTATGACCTATATGAATCACACACTTATTGTTTTCTGCTGCACGAGATGAAACATGTGAAAACCAAGATTTAGTGTATTTTTAATCATGAAAGGGGTTTTATGGGCAAAATTTAAAAAACCCATAAAACCCTTAGCTAAACCAAGAGAAAATATACTATATAGAATTACTTTGTTAAATATTCTCTACTCCCAGGTTTCGTTATGGGTAATTGTTTTAACTCACTTGGCAGTTCTTTCTCGCTATAGTTTTGAATGTTCAGTTCAATCAAAGATATAATAGAAAAAGGTAGTTTTGTTTCACTACTTCTCTTTATCAAAGAAGCTTCAACAACAACTTTACCTCCCTTCTCTTCTGCACATTTTACTGCTTCAAGTGAAGATTTACCTGTGGTAATCACATCTTCAATTAGTAATATCTTCTCACCTTGTTTAATCTCAAATCCACGGCGTAATTCAAATTTACCATTAACACGTTCGCAAAATATTGTTCGGATTCCAAGCTGTCTACCAATCTCATAACCCACAATTATTCCACCAATCGCAGGAGATAGTATTAAATCTCTGGGTTCAATAAGCTCTTTTCTTATTTTATTCGCCAATAGCTCACAAACGTTCATTGCTCTGCTTGGATTTTCAAAAATTTTAGCGCATTGTATGTAAGTGTTGCTGTGCAGCCCTGACGAGAGTACAAAATGTCCGTGCAAAATCGCACCAGCCTCTTCAAATTCTTTTATTATTGTATTATCTAATATCATTCTTGAGTTTGAAATTCTTTATTAATTATCTGCGTTATACAGATATCAGACCACACATTTATTGCAGTTTCAAACATATCAATGATTGTATAAATAGGCAAAATCAATCCCATAATGTACAAAGGAACATTCATTGATACCAAATAACTAGTTGCCATAAAATAGCACCCCATCGGCACTCCAGCGTTACCAATTGCAGCTCCTGTAGCTAAAAAAATCCATATGAACATCTCACTTAAGGAAAATGTGTGCCCATTCATCTCTGCAACAAACATCACTGTAATCAAAATAAATGCAGCACACGCATTCATATTGATAGTTGTACATATTGGTAGAATAAAAGATGACAATTTCTTTGGCACTTTTAGCTGATTTTGCACACAGTCTATGGTTGTAGGCAGCGTTGCACTAGATGATTTAGAAAAAAACGCAAGTGTAAGTGCTGGCATAACACCTTTCATCGTTTGAATTGGTGATATACCTTTATACCACATGAGTAGTGGCAAAATCACAAATGCTTGCACGAAATTTGCAGACATTATGCAAGCAAAATACCAAAAAAGACTATGGAATTCGCTGCCACCTTTTAACTCGTATAAAAAACATGTGATAAAAGACCATACAGCAAGAGGAATAAACTTTAACAACCCTTGAGCAATTTTAAGAAGTGTATCAAACAGTGCAGAGAATATTTGGTGTAATATATCCTGTTTTTCTTTTGAGAGCGAAATAATAGCTCCACCCATCAAAAAAGCAATCAATATGCTGCCAATAACGTTATTTTCAAGAAAAACTTGCACAAAATTTGATGGAATGAGTGATTTTAAGTATGAGAAGTAATTGTGGTTGCTGTCACTCACACTTTCTATTGTGTTACTTATGAAATTTTTTCTTACTGGGTCTATGAATAAATAGAAAGATAACGCAACAAATGCAGCTACAATTGTTGTAAACAGCGTGTAAAACAGCGTCTTCTTAAGTAATACTTTAATTTCAATTGAGTCTTTAAGCCCTGAAATTGTGGACACTATAGATAGAAAAACTAAAGGTAAGCTAATCAATTTCAACAGACTGATGAATATATCGCTAAATAGCTTTGCTATTTCAAATATTACTTCATTGTTTAAATAGTAAGCAATTACCGCAAACAGTATAGAAAAGAGTATTGCAAGTTTGCGCATTGAAAATAAAACCTCAAAATGATATTATACAATAATTTTTGAAATTAGGTTAAGATAACTTTACAGGTTAAGTAAAGATGAGTAACATTTTATTATTAATTAAGTGTTAAGGAGGGGTATGGATAAAAAAACTAAAGAAGAGTTAATCCTTGTTGGAATATTAATGGGAATGAATATTTCAATAGGAGTGCTTGTAGGTCTTGGTCCAAGTTTCGCAATTTTATCACCTTCCATTATAGGTGGAATTATTGCTGCTGTTTCTACAATATTATCTATCGCATACCTTACATATTGTGATTATAAGGAAGATAAAGTAAATCGAGAATGCATTTTCCCTATATTTTGTATGGGCGTTACTAGCACTGCAATCGGGATTGGTCTTGGTGCAGCTATAGGTGCTATTTTTCCTGGTGTAATGTTAAATACAGGATCGATCAAGTTGTATTGAAAGGTACTCTTAACCAACTTAATCAAGCTCAAGATAATAAAGGTTTATGGTCAGTTCAAATCAATAGCTCTATACCATTTCAACAAGATTTTACCATTACTAAATTTGCACTCCCCTCAGCAGTTAAGCTCTTACAAGAAAATTATTCTGTTTCCGAAAAAGGCAAAATGACGGGAGTGATTGGTCTATATTATAATGGGAATGATCGATCATTCCGATTCAGACATTTCTAGTTTTTAGTCTATTAATGTTGATTATGTCGGTTCCTAAAATAAAAGCAATCTATCAACGTTCTGGAAGCTATATCGATATTCTTTCTGGAAGCTTCTTCTTATTATTTGCAGCCTTCCTTTGGGTGGATGTACTTAAAATGTTTTATTGATTTTCATTATTTTGAGAAGTTGTTTTTTCATCATCGACATGTTTTGTCGGGTTCTCGCCAAGCTGTTCTTGGGTCTGATAACGATGTGGATCTAAAGTTTTGATATTGTTTTCGGACTCAGCGTATCTACGGCTACGGTTGGCG
>NZ_JBNRJY010000399.1:0-338 GCF_059414725.1 Wolbachia endosymbiont of Tuta absoluta | reverse complement strand
AAAACTCTATGGACTGTGGATTCGCTCCATGCTCTCCACATATACCAAGTTTAATTTCTTTTCTGGTTTTTTTGCCCCTTTCGATAGCTATTCTGATTAATTCCCCTACCCCTTCGACATCTAGCACCTCAAAGGGATCGATCACGCTTTGCAGCAGTACGTCGTGTGCTGCGGTCATGCTTTACTAATTATACAGATTTTTGCAACGAAACCACGTTGCATGGCTTAAAGCATACTGTCGCTCCGCACCTGCATTGGTTTGAAAGGTATCAAACTTACTAAGTAGGGACAGCTAAACTATCAAATCTTCAAAAGTCCTTTGTTTGCATCGCATGTCA
>NZ_JBNRJY010000398.1:0-272 GCF_059414725.1 Wolbachia endosymbiont of Tuta absoluta | reverse complement strand
GTCAGCCCATCGCCTAAAATTGCAATACACACCCTCAAGTCCCTTAGTCGCCTCTTACGACTCCCACGGGAAAGAAATGGGGTGATGCTATTTTAAGCTAGCATCACACGGCAAAAAAAAACAAAAAAATTCGGAGGAATACTCACATTCTCTCTTCTCTGTACAACATTTTTAATAACCCTTCTTCTCCATCGTATCTTCGAGAGCGCTTTGAGTTTTCACGCCCACAGGATAAGCCATGTCGCTCAAACGTCAGCTCTCTCCTGTCTCAT
>NZ_JBNRJY010000397.1:0-9358 GCF_059414725.1 Wolbachia endosymbiont of Tuta absoluta | reverse complement strand
AAACAAAAATAAACTTTTCTAATTTTAAAAAAATTTTTTTTTTTTTTTAAAAATAATTTTTTTTTAATATTTTTGTTTTTTTTTTTTTAAAATTTTTTTTAATTTTTTTTTTTTTTTTTTTTTTTTATATTTTTTTTTTTTTTTTTTTTTTTTATAATTATTAAATTTTTTTCTTTTTTTTTTTTTTTTTTATTTTTTTAATTAATTAATAATTTTTTTTTTTTTTTTTTTTTTTTTTTTTTTTTTTTTTTCATTTTTTTTTTTTAATTTTTTCTTACCACTAAGCAACGTGATGATCGATCCAACAATTCTGATATATCTTCTGGCATCAACATTTGACAGTGGGATGAGTAATACAAATGCAAAAATAAGGAAAAGGCGTTTCAGCATCGTTTTCGCTCAAGAGTGTAAACTTAATTATCGTAATAAAAAATCAAACTGAAAAGCTTTTTTTCTAGATTTCAAAAGGTATAACGATCAAATGTGTGCGTAATGATGAGATCTGAATCACAGCATTCATACAACTGTATCTATATCGAATCCTCTTATGTTTTTCAATACTGAAAAATTCTTTCATATTAACTTAATGATGCAATATATCCTTTTCTTTAATAGATAAGTCATCATCGACTTTTTTTACATTATCATCAGTAATGTTTTGTATTTCCTTTTTGGCAACATGAAAATCATCTTCTGAGATTTCCTTATTTTTCTTCATTTCCTCTATTTCTTCCATAACATCTCTGCGTATATTTCTAATTGCAACTCGTGCATTTTCAGAAAATTGATGCAATAATTTCACTAATTTTTCACGAGTTTCTTGTGTTAAGTCTGGAAGAACTATACGTATAGTATTTCCTTCAACAACAGGATTTAAATTCAGGTTAGCATTGATTATCGCATTTTTTACTTCACCGATAGCAGTAGCATCCCAAACTTTAACTGATAGAGTTTTGTTATCTATAGCTGAAACTCCTGCAACTTGGTTCAGTTTTTGATGTCCACCATAGATATTTACAACTATACCATCAAGTAATGATGCGTTAGCTCTACCAGTACGTACACCTTTCATATCATCGTGAAAAGACTGAATAGTTTTTAGCATTCTTTCTTTTGTTTTAGCTTTTATTTCGTTTAACATAAATTACCTAATGTTTACAATCTGAAACTATAGTATAAGTGCCTTGACCCTTAATAATATCAACCATTTTTTCTCTTTTTAAAGAAAAAACTACAATTGGGATAGAATTCTCACGAGCAAGTGAAATTGCTGATGCATCCATAACTTTTAAATCACGAGTTAGCAGATCTGTATAAGAAAGCCTATCATACATCACAGCATTCTCATTTTTTTTTGGATCGGCAGAATATACACCACTTACTTGAGTACCTTTTAAAATAACATCACAATTCATTTCAACAGCACGTAAAGCTGCAGCTGTATCTGTAGTAAAAAATGGGTTACCTGTGCCTGCTGCAAAAATGACTACTCTACCTTTCTCTAAATGATGAATAGCCTTCCTTCTTATATAAGGTTCACATATAGTAGTCATGGGTATAGCAGACAACACCCTAGAGACTATAGAGCTTTTTTCTAAAAAATTTTGCAAAATTAAAGCATTAATGACAGTACCAAGCATTCCAATATAATCACTGCTTGCTCTTTCACAGCCACTTAAAGATGCTGATGCACCACGAAAAATATTCCCACCACCAACAACAATACAAACTTGAACTCCGAGATTACAAACTTCAACTATGTCTTTGGATAGTTTATCTATAACTTCCATATCATGGCCAAATAGCTTTGATCCCATCAAAGCCTCCCCAGAGATTTTGAATAACACTCTGGGGTACTTTACTTCTGAAGTTTTGTTACTTATTTGCACCATCCAAAGTAAGTAACTTATAATTAGCTAATTTAACAGCACTTGATTCTATAAAATCAGCAATCTTCATTTTATCATCTTTTATAAACTTCTGCTCTAGTAGAACAACTTCTTCATAGTATTTAGCCATTCGTCCATCTACTATTTTTTTCGCTACCTCTTCAGGTTTATTTAAGCTCTTTACTTGCTCCTCAATTATAGAACGCTCATTGTTTAATTTTTCTTGATCTAAATCATCTATAGATAAAGCTTCAGGTTTCATAGCAACTACATGCATAGCTATTTGCTTTCCAATCTCTTGTTTATCACCAGATGATTGCAATGCTACTAAAGCACCAATCTTACCTAAGCCATGCATATCACCATGTACATAGCCAGCAACAATCCCATCCTTAGTCTCTAGGTAGCAAAGATTGCTTAACTCTAACTTCTCACCAAGAACCGATGTACCACTCATAATAGCTTCCTGTACTGTACCAACATCTTCATATTTGGCATTTTTTAACTCATCAAGACTAGTACAACGTTCTTGACAAGCAATTGATGCTAAATTTGAAACTAATGCTATGAACTTCTCATTTCTAGCAACAAAATCAGTTTCACAATTGACTTTAACCAATACACCATAATTTTTAGCCAAGCACATAGCAATAAGCCCATCTGAAGCTACTCTATCAGACTTTTTGTCAGCTTTAGCAAATCCTATTGTACGTAACCTATCAACGGCTTTCTTAATATCACCATCACACTCTTCTAACGCTTTCTTACAATCGCTTAAGCCAAGCCCTGTTCTATCGCGTAATTCCCTTATACTACTTGAATCCATCTTCATTTACTTACTATTACCTCCCTTTCTGTTTCATCCTTCATACGCTTCTTTTTAGTTTGCACAATACCCCCTTCTTTTTCTTGAATAAGCTCATCATCCTTAACTCTAGACCTTGTCAAACTAGACTCTATTCCAGCTAATATAGAATCAGCAGCTAATTTACAGTAGAGCTCTATTGATTTTCTTGAATCATCATTTCCTGATATAGGATAGGCAATATCATCTGGGTCAGAATTGGTATCAAGTACTCCAACTACAGGAATACCCAGTTTTTTAGCCTCTTTAACCGCTATATGCTCTTTGTTAGTATCAATAATGAATAAAATATCAGGAACTGCTCCCATTTCTCTAATGCCACCCAATTCTTTATCAAGCTTTTTTCTTTTCTTTTCAATATTTCCTAATTCTTTTTTTGTTAAGATACTATCTTCATCATTTAATATTTTCTCATATTGTATCAAAGTTTTTATCGAAGAAGAAACAGTGTTCCAATTAGTAAGCATACCACCAAGCCATCGATCATTTACATAATATTGACCACAACGAACCGCTTCACTTGCAACAATATCTAAAGCTTGAAATTTCGTACCAACAAATAAAATGCGACCATCTTGAGATGCAACATCGTATAAAGCTTTCATTGCCGCCTCTAACAATGGTAATGTTTTTCGTAAGTCTATTATGTGTATACGATTCTGTTGATGTACACCATATATATATGGGGCCATTTTCGCATTCCAGCGACTAACTTTATGGCCAAAATGCACACCAGATTCAGCTAAATCACGTATAGTGACTTTAGGCAAATTTGTCATATTTACTCCTCCAAATAGTTTATCCTCCATGGCATAACCCTAACGGGACTACTTGCATAAGCCATGTGTGAAATTAAGTTATTTACATAGTAATAAAAAAGACAAAAAAGCGCAAACAAAAAATATTGACAAGTAGCAACACGTTGATTAGCTTTAAGATTGCAAACGTTAAAAAGCAATGGGGGGTGTAGCTCAGTTGGTTAGAGCGCATGCCTGTCACGCATGAGGTCGTGAGTTCAAGTCTCATCACTCCCGCCATTACAGCAGAAACACCTTAAAATTCCTTAACTTTCTTATTAATTTGAATTAATTTCTTTCAGAGACTTGACATGATATTGTAATTGCTGCTTAATCTATTTAACTTTATCGTTAATAATTGGGATTAAATATGTTCATTTCTGAGGTTTTTGCGGCAGATGCGACTAACAATGTATCAGCATCTGTTGCTAGCTTTATTCCACTCATTTTAATATTTGTAGTATTTTATTTTCTCATTATTCGTCCCAATCACAAAAAACTAAAAGAACATAGAAGGATGATAGATCAAATAAAACGTGGTGATACGGTTATTACTTCTAGTGGAATAATAGGTGAAGTAAACAAAGTTGACGAAGTAAATGCACAACTAATACTAGAAATAGCACCAAAAATTGAAATAAAAATCCTAAAGTCTGCTATATCTGAAATCTTAAATAAAGAAATTCAAAAGCCAGTAGCTAAATCTATTGAAAAAAGCAAAGTTGAAAAGAATGGCAAGAAAAATAAACTAGAGGAAAGTAAAAAAGACAAAAATGCTTCATAATTTAAGAAGTGTGTGGAATATTAGGTATAGTAAGTAGCGGTGATTCAGTAATACCAACTTTACTAACCGCGTTGCAAAAATTGGAATACAGAGGTTATGACTCTTCAGGTATAGCAATTATAAATAATAGAGGTAAGATAGAAGTAAAAAAATCAGAAGGTAAAGTTGAAAGATTGTGTGAAGTTGTTCATGAGAGCAAGATATCTAGTAGCAAAGTTGGTATAGCACATACTCGTTGGGCTACACATGGAGCTCCAAATCTTAAAAATGCTCATCCCATTTATATAAATAATGTTGTTGTTGCTCATAATGGCATAATTGAAAATTACAATATATTAAAAAAGGATCTGGAAGAAAAGGGAGTATCTTTCCACACCGATACTGATACAGAAGTGATACCAAACATATTAACTTCATATCTTGATGAAGGGTTATCACCAATTGATTCTATATTACAGTGTCTAAACAATTTACAAGGTTCACTTGCTTTGGCTTTATTATTTGCAGAATATCCAGATACTTTATTTGTTGCAAAAAGAAATTTGCCTTTAGCAATAGGATATAACTGTAATAAAGTGTTTGCTGCTTCTGATACTAATACTTTGAATTCATTTGTAGAAAAAATATTGCATTTAGAAGATAATGATATTGCAGTAATAAAATCTAACGAATTCAGTATATATAATAATGGTATACAAGTTAAACGCAGAACAGAAAATAGCAGTCCAAGAAATTTTCTAATTAGTAAAAATGGTTACCCTAGCTTTATGCTAAAAGAAATTTTTGAGCAACCGTATGCATTAAACAAAACAATAAATCAATTTTATAAACAATATAAAGAAATCAACAAAGAATTATTTTCTGAACTAGGTTACATTACTATAGTTGGATGCGGTTCATCCTATTTTGCTGGACTAATAGCAAAGTGTTGGCTGGAAAGTATTGCTCAAATTCGGGTATATCTAGAAATCTCGTCAGAATTTAGGTATAGCAGCGTCAAGCTCGAAGAAGGTAGTATTGGCTTATTCATTTCTCAATCTGGTGAAACTGCAGATACTATGGAAGCACTACGTTATGCGAGATTGCAGAAACAAATGATCATTAGCATAATTAATACATTTAATAGCAGCATAGAAAAAGCCTCAGATATTGTATTGCATACTCTTGCTGGACCTGAGATTGGTGTTGCTTCGACAAAAACCTTTTCTACGCAGCTTGCAATTTTAGCATGCTTTGCTGTAGAGCTTGGAAAAATAAAAGGTATACTGGGTAGAGAGAGGATAAAGGAACTAAGCGGTGCTATTAATTCCATTCCCGAACATGTAGAGCATGTTTTGAATGTGATGGAAATACAACATATATCAGGCAGTATATTAGAGCACAATAATATAATTATAATTGGGAGAGGAAGCTCATATGGAGTTGCAATGGAAGGTGCATTGAAGATAAAAGAGCTTTCATATATCAACACAATTGGTATTGCAGCGGGAGAAATGAAGCACGGTTCTATCGCCTTGATAGACTCTACTGTACTTGTTATCGCAATTATTCCTTACGATAATTTATTCTTTAAAACGCTATCCAATATACAAGAGATTATTGCAAGAAAAGGTAAAGTAATTGCCTTTAGTGATAAGCAAGGAGCACCGCTCTTAAAGGGAATTTGCATAGATGTGGTGCAACTTCCAGAAGTTGACAATTTTGTTTCTCCAATTATCTACAGTGTTGCTATGCAATTTCTTGCTTATTCTATTGCAGAAAAAAAAGGGTTAGATGTAGATTGTCCGAGAAATTTAGCTAAATCTGTCACAGTTGAGTAACTTATTTAAAGTGAGTTGCTAATTAACAGCTCTAATTGTCAGTTATAAATTACTGAATTTTACTAATAAATTCATTGCTATCATTAGCCCTCTGCGAAAGAATATGTAACTAATGTAAGGATGAGAGAGGCTAAAATCCACGCCTCAAATTAACAAGATTTGCCATTATGGTTACCAGACACAACTTAACCTAGCAAGCAAGAATTAACTAACAGAAAAATTGAAAACTAATATCAGTCTCTTATGTAATGCTACTAATATTTTTCTAATATGTTTTCTATTCAGGAAAGTCTACATCGCCATAACAATATTTACTAGAATGAGGTCTTGTCTCATTGTAAAAACACAACCAATGATCAACGTCTATCTGAAGATCTTCTAATGAATTGTAGATTGTTTTACAAAAAAAGAGGAGTAAATGAGAGTTCAGTAACTTGATTATAGAGTTGTACTGCCTTTCCATATTTGAAGCAAGTTGTTATTCTATCTCAAACCGTAGCACAAAGTAAATATGGCAATTTACACTAAAATTTTCTGTTTATGATTTATATTATGTAAAGATACTATTTGACCTTGAGCTTTAAAGATATTATGTAATAGCATTATTTAATATGCGAGGTTTATTATGGCTAAAGTAAGTGCTGGTGAAAACTCAAAAAAGCTTAAAGATGGTAAAAATCAGCCCATATCACCAAAAAAGTTCAAAGGCAGTCAGTCTATGTCACCAAAACGGAGTCAGAATTCTGGTGAAAAGCTATGGAATGCATTAGAATCATTAGAAGAAGCAAAATCAGAGTTGAAAAAAAGAAAATTTGAAATAGAACTAAAAAAAGACACTGAAATATCAGACGAAGGAATAGAAAAAGTAGTGGAATTGGAAAGGAAAACAGAAAAAGAGATAGAAGAAATAGCAATGCCAATATCAACGTTACTACTTAAGGAAACAATAATAAAATTACAAGGAACAAAAATAATAAATTTTTTAAAAAAATTAGAAAAACAAGTAAAAGAAATGCAAGAATTATGTAAGAAACTAGAATTAAATGCTAAAATAGAAGAAGAAGATCTAAATAAGCTCGAGGATATAAAGAAAGAATCAGAAAAGTGTTGCAGAGAGTTAGTGAGCTATATGCCTAATTCAAATAATCCTAGAATGTTGTACACTGCTGTTATTGGTGTTGGTCTTGCTGTTGGGCTGGTAGCAAGTACTATACTTGAACATACAACTAGACTAAGTATATTAGCAATAATTGGCATAGCTACAGCATCTGCACTCGTAGCTGGTGGTGCTACATATGAAGCACTAAGACCTAATACTAAAATAGATGAATCAAAAGAAGTCCAAATAAAGAGTTCTCATCACTCACTTTCCTAATCACACTTTAATTCAAACTTTATCAGTTTTATTCAAGTTGCTTCTAAAAGGAGAATATCAATGGTGTTCTCCTTACTGATTTGGTTAAAATGCAGAAAACGCCTATGTCAAAATTTACACAGATGTTAAGTGCTGCCACTAATTCCCAGTTAGTACAATTTGTGTATCTTATTGACATATTTAATTTATTCTGTTACAATTTTTAGTAATTAGGTTGGGGTAAAACAATGAAGAGTTTTAAATGGCTACTTAATCAAGTCAGACTTTCATGGATTAGCTTAATATCAAAAGTAAAGAGCTTTTTTCAAACTAACGATACACATCATCAAACAACTGCTAGCAATGGAAATGATCATACAAGAAAAATAAGTGTAGAAAATACAATAGAGGAGAAAGTTAATGAAGAGGATGTATGGTATGATTCTCTGAAAGAACAAGAGCCAGGTGAAAAAGAAAGAGATCTGGATGAAGAAGAATTTTTTGATGCTATTGAAAATTTGGATGAAGAGGAAGTGAGTGCTAACATAGAAGGAAAAGAGTATGAAAAAAATAAGTACTATAGTCTACAAGATGGTCTACAAGAAAAAAATGAATTTGATCACACAACGCACACTCTTACACTTGCTTTTGAAATTGAAAAGCCATTTCCAGACTCTGACCTTAGTAAATTTAAGTTATGCGAACTTAAGCAAAATGGTGATAAATATACGTTTATCTTAGAAAATGATCAGAAAAGTCGAATAGAATTACACTCTGAATATCTCAATATTTATTTTCCTAAGTATTTTGAGAAACACAGTAAAAAAGGAGCATACACTGAACTTTTTTCTCAAGAAGAAAATGGAATTAGCAATGATATTATCATCCCATTAGAAGTTCCAAAAGAGGTAGGGATACTTACTGAAAAATTCGGTCGGATGAACTTCATAAAAGCAAATATACAATCTCAAATACCAGATTTTCCGGGAGATATAAATCTAAAAGATTGTAAAGATCGATCATATCTGCAAAACTTTCGGTACAGCGTCCCTTACACCCCGTATAGTGCATATTAATTCAAATATTTTTGAAAACTTGTAAAATTTTCAAGCGCGGGCTGTAAAATTTTGCATGTTTCAAGAAGTTTTATACCTAACACTAAAAAAAGGGCCAGCCACAATAGATTTTTAGGACCAACCCCTACTTCTCAGATAATATTAATACCGAACACGGGAAGTGTTTTAAAATTTGGTATTAGAATCAAATATTGTTTTTTTTTTAGGGCTGGCCTCTGCAATTTTAGCTCCGGGGCTTTGCAATCTACAGACATCATTCATTATAACCATCATTAGCTGTAGTCTAGTCCAGAGCTGGGCTTTTTAATCGCATATTATTTCACTGTTACATGAATCTTGTTAAATTGCACTTAAAAATAAACTTTTGGAGTGTACAAAGTATTTCTTACGATGGGTCGTGAATATTTCCAATTTTATTATTAAGTTGCAATTATTGGGTTATTGCCAATTGAAATTTAATTATTTATTATTCATTACTTTAACAGCCACAGCAGGCCACTACTGGACATAGCCTTCCTGTATTGGGGGTATGGCCATCACCACGCTGGGTAGGCAGATTGGCGAGCGCAGTGCAAGATGTTGCATTCACAGGGAACGCTGCTGGCGATTCCCTGGATGATTATCCCTTAGTCGCTTTTTACGACACCCACGAGTAGAACTGGGGTGGTGGCATGTCAATTAAAATTGCCGTGGCTTAATTATTTATTCGTGTTTTAAAGTTATGCGTAGGTAATTAATGGTTGTTACCAATCGAATATCTACTGCGATCGATC
>NZ_JBNRJY010000396.1:0-822 GCF_059414725.1 Wolbachia endosymbiont of Tuta absoluta | reverse complement strand
AAGACCGCGTTGCTCGAAGATTGTAGCTTTCTAAGCATTTTTTGAATAGGTTCCAGTTGTTTCGGAGTTTAAAAAACAATCAATTTTTCTTTAGGTTCTAATGAACTTAAAAATTCTCAAGCATCCTAACTAAGCTTATATCACTGCTGTGACTGACTGCCGTAAACTATCCATTTACCTAAATATTTCCCTTCACATGGCAACAATGCCACTACAGAATCACCTTCAGGCCGCCTGGTATGCGCACCCCTCTCATAATAGTACAATCTTGCTCGCTATGTTCCGTCGTTACCAATGCCAGTCCCAGAAACAGCCTCGAGTCACGCTTAGGGCTTAGGTAACTCCTAGATCGATCAGACTATATACTGGTGACTCATAATAATTCCGTGCTTCGGAGAGCACGCTAAGCCGTCGCTCCCGGTTGCTGTCTGATTACTTAAATACGAACGTCGCCACAAATCTCTAACGAATCTCTAACAGTCGCTGGGTGTTGATAAACTAATCCGGTAGATGGAGCCATGCCACGCGTTATTGGCATCAAGCTACACTTGCAAAATTTGCGGGCATTGGACGAGCTGCGGTAGCCTAGATGGAAGAGGCGTCACCTCTAGTGATGGCGAAAGTAGCAGGTTCAAATCTTGCCCGCGCTAGGAAATTTTGCAAGTTTTCTAAAATTATGATCGATCGTATGTTATGCATCCATATCAAATGGTAAAGGATTTAAGGACTGGACATGAAGTTGGCAATATAAATTCCGTTTTTGATGGCAATATAGATTGTTTCATAGTTAGTGTATTGGAGTTAAAATGAGATTTATTAAAA
>NZ_JBNRJY010000395.1:0-508 GCF_059414725.1 Wolbachia endosymbiont of Tuta absoluta | reverse complement strand
TATCCAGTGAAGTAGTACTGCGCGAGAAGCCAGGCCGCTTCCACCATGAAGTTGATTTGAAGAGAACATTTCAGCTCGCCAAGACTGGAGTCCAGCAGTTCTGCAGTAAAATCCGTACTAATATTATAAATCTGAGAGTTTGTGTGTATGTATGTATGTTTGTTACCTCTTCACGCTCAAACGGCTTGACCGATTTAAATAAAATTTGGAACACAGGTAGAGTATAACCCGGAGTAACACATAGGCCAATTTTTACAGCGGGAAAACAACTAATACCACGGCAAAATAAGTGGCAGCGGGTGTACCGCTGGGCGGAAATCTAGTACGATCGATCGCGAAATTTTACTGTTTGGTTACACCTTACATAAGTCAAAGAACTGTATCATTACCTCAAATTTCCTTTAAATCTAGGACAGTGAAGATCGATCTCCTGTAAACAGGATAGATTATTTCGTAAGCTGGTCTTTTCGCCGTGTGATGCTTAAATAGCTTTGCCCCATTTCTTTCG
>NZ_JBNRJY010000394.1:0-6472 GCF_059414725.1 Wolbachia endosymbiont of Tuta absoluta | reverse complement strand
TAACGCTTTTCTCTCCGCGCATTAGAGTTCATGCCCTACATCTTCCAGCTTTTCGCCGCTCTACTGGAGGCCAACCCATCGGGAACATTGCCCAATTATTACCAGAATCTGATCGATCAAGTAAGTGCAAGGACTGTAGTTAATGCCTTAACTTCTGATGGACATTTTTGCGACGTTGTTACTTCTGCACAAGATTATAACAATAATATGGTTTCCTCGGGTGGAGACTGTTACGATCTAGTTATTCTAGATATACACCTGCCTGGTGATATTGATGGATATGATATACTGTTAAGATTAAGAAGTGCAAAAATCAAAGTTCCTGTTTTAATACTTTCGTGTATCTCCGCTGCCAACCATAAAGCTAAAGGACTTGGGTATGGTGCCGACGATTACTTAACCAAGCCATTTCACAAGAGCGAATTATTAGCTCGAATTAAGGCCATAGTACGACGTACTAAAGGCCATCCCGAATCAGTGATAAAGATTGGTAATATGAATATCAATTTTGATCACAGGATTGTTGAGGTAAAAGGCAAAACAGTTCACCTTACTAACAAAGAGTATTCCATGATAGAATTGCTGGCATTGCGTAAAGGAGCAGTGTTGACAAAAGAAATGTTTTTAAACCATCTTTACAATGGCTTGGACGAACCTTCAGACAACAAAATAGTTGATGTTTTTATGTGTAAATTACGTAAAAAACTTGAAAGTGCAAATGACGGAATAAGCCACATAGAAACCGTTTGGGGTAGAGGATATGTTCTAAAAGAGTATGTTGACGATGAAGAATACTCTAGTGTTAATATAAGCGAAAGCAGTAGTGACTATCAAGCAGAACAAGTCAAGGACAGCGCATGAAATGCTTTATTTACTTGTTGATTGAAGAAGCGAAAAGGTAGATTTAGTAAGATAAAAACTAATCCTAAAAGTGAGGTAACGTGGTCAGTCTTTTAGAACTTTACAAAGATTTGCAACAAAAGATAGAAAAGTTGGAAGCGGAGCTAAAAAGTTATAGGTAAGAAAGTAAGGCTTTAGAGATAGAGAATGACTAGTTAAAGGAAAAGCTCGGTTAAAATTCAAGCTTTGTTAAGTTCAAAAGGAAATAAAATAAAGAGATAAGCCAAGAAGTAAAAGGAATATAGGTGGTCAAATTGAGCGTACAGGGTATGTGAAATGTTTGATACATTTACATAGTATGGCTGACATTCATGCATTGCCTAGGTGAAATATAAGCCGAGTTCTGTTTATGTAGCTATTTATCTGGAGTAAATGTTACCATTTACTTCGTGCGATTTACCCGAGTAGATATGAGAAAAACATAAAATCTACTTCTATTTAATCTTGCTCCTAGTGTTGGTTACTTGACTACCAATGTTGCCATTGTTATGGTGTGCTCTTACCACACCTTTTCACCCTTACCTAATAATATTTAGGCGGTAATTTTCTGTAGCCCTATAACTGGAGTTACCTCCGGCGGGCGTTACCCGTCACTACCTTTTCTTGGAGCTCGGACTTTCCTCTGCTGTGTTTATCACACAACAGCAGCTACTTATTGCACCTAGGAATTATACTTTAACATTAAAATCATAAAAGCAAAAGAAAATTTCCTAACAGTCTACATACTAAAAACATTCAGACAAATAGCTAAAGGTGATATTCCGGTACATCATCGCTATCCCAAGATAAGCTTTTTTCACTTTTAGACTCTAGCTCAGTCAGTCAAGATCCTGGTCCACCGCTTGAAGACGATGAGCTACTTCTTGACCGACTACTACTCTCCACCGATATACTGTTTAGCACTGTTTCAGATTGATCCATAGTTCGCATAGATATATGTCTCATTCTGTTATTAGCGATAAAAATTTCTTCATCGCTATTGCCACTTGAAGATGATCGCCTTCTATCATTGAAATTAGTTAGTTCTAACACAGGGGCAGAATTACGACCCTTAACATATTTGTATGTTATGAATCCTATAATTCCAGCAATACTTATTATCGCTCCAACCAAAGACCCACCTATCATTCCTGCCCTATTAGACTCTATAGCAAGCTGAGCGGGCTGTGGTGAAGGAGTAGTTTGAGGAAGTAAAGTTGTAGTGAACAGAGGAGTTGTTACCTTTGTTCCAGTCTTTGATATAGTGGATACTGTTTGTATAGTTGCCTCTGAGTTTGTTGTTGTCACATTAGTTGGCATTGTAGTAATCATAGTCGCTTGTGAGGTCGCAATAGTTTCAGCTACTGTTGTTGGTTCTGATGACGTACTCATCTTAGTTGTTAATTCTGTTAAAGGCTTACTCATCGTAGTACTGCTTGCTGTAAAAGTTGACTCAACAGTCGCTGCTGTAGATTTTACAGTACTTGTCTCAGTTTCCGAAGGCACACTAGTTGACGTTGTAGCAACTGTGGTCGCTTGTGGAGTAGTAGTTGTTTTTACTACTGTTGTTGGCCCCACTGTTACTGTACTTGTTTGAATTGTTGACTCTGTTGAAGGCCTACTCGTTGTAGAAGTAGGTGCAGTGGTAGTTGATGCTACTGTTGTTGACTCCACTGTTACTGTACTTGCCTGAGTTGTTGACTCTGTTGAAGATTTACTCATTGTGGAAGTTGGTACAATGATAGTTGATGCTTCTGTTGTTAATTTGGTAGTCTTTACAGTGTCGGTTTCTGTTGTGCTAGTAATTGCAGCAGTCGTCGTTTTCTTAGAAGTCACAACCGTCTCTGTAACAGTTATAGGAGCCACAGTACTGCTGGAAATAATACTAGGCATCAATTGGCCGTTAATGATATTAACAAAATCACTGAGAGCTTTGATACTGCTTGTCGGTATTATCGTTGCTTCAGAAGATTTTCCAGAGCTCTCTCTATTAAAAGTTATAATACTCTCTCCACTTACCGCAGTGACGATAAAACCTCCTTGACCATTGTCTTTAACATACAATTGTTCTATAGGATCTTCACATTCACAAACAGTAAAATTTGATTTTGGTCCTCTCTTAGCAAGCCTTGCTAAATGCAATTCTTGCGTATTAGAAGATTGTTTTTTCGCAAGAAAAGCAACTAAATCATCACCTTCAGTTCGTCTTACATACTGTAAAAAGTTTATTTTTCCTGGATTATAGATAGTAGATGATGCTTTATCTATTTGACAATTTTTCTTAAGCAAACATTCATCTTCTTTTCTATCTTTCAGCTTCTGAGCCACGTCAATCAAGTCGAATTTAAAGATATTTGTTCTTACTTCTGGCTTCCCAATAATCTCTTTGCTCATCTGTGCATAAAGCATCGTATTTTCATCTAGTACTAATTGCCCTGGATTATAAAATTTGAATAATTTTCTTTCTGTAAGACCGTTTTTTTCACGCAGAATCTTAAATTTTCCATTCGTGTCTGATTGTAAATACCAAGAAACTAAAGCTTGATCCTTTAAGTTATGAGCAATTACAACAATATTACCATGATCAACTTTTACTGCTTTTGGTTGAAAGTAACTATTGTCTTCATTTGCAAGATTATTTATATCAATGTTCTTGTATAATTTTACTTTTCCTACGTATTCAACTAAGGGAGCATTAGTTGAATGCTTGATTTCGTAAGTGTTGAATGTTAAGCCTTTGATGCACTTTCTTTCTTTGTTAGTTTCTTCTGTAGGAAAAATAACTCCAACTTTATCTACTTCAGCTGAATTTTCTATTAGTGTGGGAGATAATTGGCCCTTGAATTCATTTGCTACGTTGACACATGTATCACACTCGTATGTTTTCGATTGATATAATGGACTAATAAGTAACTTTACTCTACTGCTTCCATTGCCGTTATCTTGATAGCTGAGTCCATAAGTAACTCCATTTCCTTCAATCAACCCTACGTTTACTGGGTTAAAACCTATCGCTTCTTTAACTTTCAGTGTAGTTGTATTAACTCTAAATAATCTACTTAATATAGACATAATTATATTTAAAATTTTAATAAAACGCTATTATGATTATTTCTATATGTAACGTCAATAAAATTTTAACTAAAATTAAGAAATTAATACCTTTATAATCTGCAAAGCGAAATATGGAAAATGAGTAGCAGTAAAGAATTCACAAATTGAATGCACCCACTCTACAGATATAATATTGTAGAGCTCAAAAAACCAACAATTGCAATTGTTAACTCTTCAAGTATAATTTGTTGAGATTTACACGAACTTTATTAGATGAAAGAGAAAGAAGAGCAGTTTAGTTTTACATCAGACAACCTCAGAAAAGCGAAAAAGTCTATAGAGATGTATCCTAAAGGTAGAGAAGGTAGTGCCGTCATGCCTTTACTATACCTGGTTCAAGAACAATGCGGATGGGTTCCTGAATCTGCCATGCGCTACGTTGCTGACATGCTTCATATTCCACATATTCGCGTGTATGAAGTGGCAAATTTTTATACCATGTATAATTTAAAACCAGTAGGTAAATATCTCATACAAATTTGTAGAACAACTCCTTGCTGGTTGTGCAATAGCGAAGAAGTGTTAAATACCTTTAAAAAGAAACTAGGAATCAATATCGGTGAAACTACTAAAGATAATCTATTTACTTTAAAGGAAGTTGAATGTCTTGGTGCATGCGTTAATGCCCCTGTGGTGCAGATCAATAATGACTTTTATGAAAACCTCACTCCTGAAAAAGTGGAAAATATCATAGCAGAACTTTCAAGTAAATAGATGGAAAAGTTCTCGTTTAGGATAACTAAGCAATCAGGTTCTGCAAGAGTTGGAACGATCAAAACTCCAAATGGAAGTATAGAAACACCAGCATTTATATTTTGTGCAACCAAAGCTGCTATTAAAGCTGCAGATATCGAGAGAATCAGAGAAGCAGGTACTCAGATAATACTTTCCAACACCTATCACCTAATGCTCCAACCGGGAGAGGATACTGTGGCAAAGCTTGGTGGCTTGCACAAGATGATGGGATGGAGTGGGCCAATGCTCACTGATTCTGGTGGATACCAGATATTTAGTTTAGGGCACGGGTCAGTTTCGGAAGAAATAAAGGGAATAAGACAGAAGCAAAAAACTCTGATCAAAATTAACGAGGATGGGGCAATTTTTCGTTCTTACATAAATGGTAAAACTTATTGTCTAACTCCTGAAAAGTCGATACAAATTCAACAAAAATTAGGTGCAGATTTAATCCTAGTTTTAGATGAATGTACTCCATTCCATGTCAGTAAAGAATACACAAGAAAATCAATGCTCATGAGCCATAGATGGGCTGAACGTTCTTTAAATAAGTTTGAAAAAAATAATGATGGCAAACAGGCGCTTTATGGAATTAGTCAAGGCGGAGTGTATCAAGATTTGCGTAGAGAAAGTTGTGATTTTATCAACGATTTGCCATTTTTTGGTCAAGCAATAGGTGGATCACTTGGTCAAAGTAAAGAGCAGATGTATGATGTAGTTTCCTTTACTATGGAACATTTAAAAAAAGATAGGCCTACTCATTTGCTTGGTATTGGTGGAATTGTAGACATTTTTCGTGGAGTAGAGCTTGGAGTTGATACATTTGATTGCGTGCATCCAACTCGCCTCGCAAGACATGGTGGCGCGCTTGTTAAAGTAAAAAACAGAGATTCTATTTCTTCAAAGCGTAAAGAGCATATTAATTTGCGAAATCAACGATTCGAACTAGATGATAACCCAATTGAAAATGACTGTTTGTGCTTTACTTGCAGAAAACATTCAAGAGCCTATATACACCATCTACTGAAAGCTAAAGAGTTGCTGGCTTATACACTCGTTACCATTCACAATGTTTTCTTCATGAATAAGTTGATGGAATCAATAAGACAAGCAATATTGAATGATAGGCTAGATCAGGAAAAAAATAATTGGATTAGTGAAATACCGCTGCATTGTGAATTATATACCTAGTTCATATTTTGCACATGTGCGTTGCATTTTTTAATCTTCTTTAAAAACTTGACAGTACATTATATATACGGATATACTAGAAATATAATTTTTGTGAGGCATTTATGGTTAAAAATAAAGAAAAACATCAAATAGCGTTTTGCGTTTCAGCCTTTACACTCTTAGCTGGTTTATCATTAATCGCAACTGGAATTGCAGTGGGTACTGTACCTGCTATAGCTTCTTGTTTAGTGATAGGAGGAGTTTTAACTGCCTTGTCTATTGTGCAATCAGTAGAAAGCTATTTATTTTTACAAAACAGCGAAAAAACTTTCAATAAAATGATTAGTGGTATACGCGATGAACCAGAAAGCAAACTTTTTATAGAAAGGATTTTGCAACCATTCATTGAACTTTTTAGTGAGCATAAGCAACATAATTAAAGTACACTAAGCATAGAAACAACTTTATCGTAACTTGGCAGTGACTTAATTTCTCCAATCGCAGCTAAAGTAATTCTCTCATGCTGAGATAGCAATTCTTCTGCTGCTTTTTTTATATCGTAAATAGTAAC
>NZ_JBNRJY010000393.1:0-317 GCF_059414725.1 Wolbachia endosymbiont of Tuta absoluta | reverse complement strand
TAATGGTGAAGTTTTACCTTTTAAAACAAGAATTGACGGCATTGAATATAAAAAAGGAACCGAAGTTCATGATCCTTTAAAAGCATCATTCGGCCTGGATCTGGCTACCATCAACATCCAGCGCGGCAGGGACTGGGGAGTGAGGTCCTACAACCAGTACCGCCGGCTGATCGGTCTACCAGCCTTTGAAGACTTCTACCAGTTCGGACCTGTTGTAAGTTGCGCTATGTGATATTTATGGTCACTATTCAATTCAATTCAAATTACTTTATTGTACACAGGAAATACAGTAAAATCAAAATATAAATTAAAACAAG
>NZ_JBNRJY010000392.1:0-767 GCF_059414725.1 Wolbachia endosymbiont of Tuta absoluta | reverse complement strand
GAGGTACTATGGTTCATTTCGCACTCACAGTGCTATATTATTTTCATAAATGAAAATGTGCCGTGCGATGCCGGCCTAGAATAGCATCACCCCATTTCTACCTATGGGTGTCGTAAGAGGCGACAACGGAAGTCGAGGGTTAGATGTGTATTGCAATTTTAGGCGATAGGTTGACAACCTGTCACTATAGTAATACTCAGTTATCTGATTGACCCTCAAACTTTTGTCAGTCGTGATGTTGATATCCGTTTTACGGCCGTTAACGCTCTGCCTACTCCGTAAGGGATATAGGCGTGATTTATGTATGTATGTATGAAAATAACAAATTGAAAATGTTTATGTAGGCGATGGGCTGACGACCTGTCACTATGGTGATACACAATATTCGAAATGACCCTGAAATGTTTGTCAGACGTGGCGTAAATGTCCGTTTCTTACAGCCGTTTATTGCTTACCCCGTAAGGGATTATTGGCGTAATATATATGTATGTACTAGATTTTCCCCTGGTAATAGTTGTTTTCCCGCAGTAAAAAGTGGCCTATGTGTTTTTCCGGGTTATACTCTATGTGTGTTCCAAATTAAATTCAAATCGGTATAGCCGTTTGAGCGTGAAGAGGTAACAAACATACATAAATACACACACACAAACTCTCAGATTTATAAAATTAGTACGGATCGATCTTGATGACAGCGGCGATACGGCGGGGAAAGGAAGGTGATCGATCCTCAATGTCCTTGTGAAAAGAAGCGACCCATCATCAAGATC
>NZ_JBNRJY010000391.1:0-350 GCF_059414725.1 Wolbachia endosymbiont of Tuta absoluta | reverse complement strand
CTAGGTTTTAGAAAATTATTGGACCAAAGCCAGCATTTTATTGTATTTCACTACATTTTATGTGTTGTTACCTTTAAAGTTATTGTTCATTTTAACAAATAATCAGTATGATTCCAGTTCTTTTATAGCATCCATTTAATTATCATTTCATGATTGCCTTAACCAATCTTAATTAATTGCTAATTACGAATTGATTATAGTTTTGTATGATTAAATTATATCTATATTTTTTGTGCTATCATCAGCAGCAGAAGTGTTACACTTCGGATAGATCTTCTGCTTGCTGACCCAAATATTAATGTTGGTTCTATAAAAGCTGCATCTATTAACAAGGAAAATTAATACACATA
>NZ_JBNRJY010000390.1:0-453 GCF_059414725.1 Wolbachia endosymbiont of Tuta absoluta | reverse complement strand
TCATGCGCAAGCACAGATCTCTTATATATATGGTGCGCAAGGCTGCGACGGTTCTTGTGACTCTCATTCATTCCTTGTACTTGTGCGTGTTTCAAATGCTAAGAAAGTACATAAACGTCGTGAGGGTAGGTAACCCTGGCTCGCTCTGAGATAGTGTGTTTATTTTTGTATCCAGTTTGAGCTGCTGAGTGATTAACCAAGTTAAGTCTTGTCTTGTCATATTTAGCCCACATCAACCCACTGCTGGGCAAATGCCTCCCTCTTCTCCTTCCATTCATCTTCAATTTTGGGCTTTCGCATGCCAGTTTCGTGCGAAATTGTCCAACCCGTCGCGCCACCGCCACCAAGTTAAGTACTAGATCGATCTTGCAATTTCACTGACAGTAACTTCTAGTTTTGCACGGTCAAAACAGGTAATCAAGTAGTAAGTAACGAGAGAATCGGAATAATTAG
>NZ_JBNRJY010000389.1:0-653 GCF_059414725.1 Wolbachia endosymbiont of Tuta absoluta | reverse complement strand
CGTTTACTCCACCGTCCGTCGGTTCTACGACAGATGAACATGAGATTTATTCTCAGTAGCTGACTGCAAATTAGCCGTATCGTAATTGATAAGCGAATCGTCGAGAGAATCGGATGCGTCTGTCAAACACCTGCGTGAAATCCCGTGCGTCACATTGTGCCATGGTATCCGTTTTTATGTATGGGAAATCGAAATTTCCTTTCATCTGACAGACGGATGCGTCAATAATACGTCTGTCAGTCCGTCATGGTAGGAGAAAATTGTAGGTAGATATTGATTGTATCGACTTTACGGGCTTACTTTATATAAGGTTTTATTAAATTCAGTGCAAATATTTAAAGGGTGAGTCATGCAAGTAAAACTGAAAAAAAAAAATCCCAATGAAATATGAAGAAAAAGACCTTCCATACGAAGTGACACATTTTTAACATTTATGTATGGGAGGTCCATCTTTTATCATATTTCGGCGTATGTTCATTGAAGAAGGTTGTTCAGTTTCATGGACTGGTTCGCCCTTTAAAATATTTGTAGCTAATATTTTTATACAATACAATACAATACAATAATTATTTATTTGCATAAACATGGTATATAGGATGTTTACAAAAATTATTTCAGTGCGATACATGTTTAGCTAACTTATACTATTAGCA
>NZ_JBNRJY010000388.1:0-2497 GCF_059414725.1 Wolbachia endosymbiont of Tuta absoluta | reverse complement strand
TATGAAAGTGAGAAATGTGCTGAAAAGTCATCAAATGGTAGTATTATATCTATAGATCGATCATACCAGAAATCTTTAACATTTTATAATACTATCTATATGGACTACTATCACTGGCTTGAAGCTTTTCACGTTATCTCTGTAATTATGTGGGTGGCAGGTATGCTCTATTTGCCAAGGCTTTATGTTTACCATGCATCTGTAAAACCAGGGTCAGAAAATGACAGCTTACTTCAAATAATGGAGAAGAGACTCCTTAGATATATCATAAACCCTGCAATGCTTTTCTCCCTTAGTTTTGGAATTATGCTAATGATTATTAGGGAAGCATATCGCGAAGGGTGGTTTCATGTAAAAGCGCTAGCATTATTCTTAATGTTTGCTATTCATGTCCTACTTGCAAAGCATAGGAAAAATTTTGCAGTGGGCTTGAATAAGAAAACTCACGTTTATTTTCGTGTTTTAAACGAAGCAGTAACAGTGTTAATAATAATTATAGTTATTATGGTTATTGTAAAACCTTTTTGATTTTCTAGCCTAATGATGAACCATTGAATGGAGTATAAGAATTGTTACTAAATAGTTTATTCTGATGTTCCGTAGTCTAAGTAAAGTACTTAAGGTATAGATTCTTTGTTTTTGTGTGTTATCCTGGTTAACAAGAATTCGCAGTAGTATTATAATGAGTAAGTTAAAAAAGCTTAGTGCTGGACTTTCTTTGACAGGCCTAATTGGTAGTGATGATATAGATATGCAAAGGGCAGGAAATAGAAAGAAGAAATATCAATTTTTGGATAAGACGTTCGCATGGATTGATGCGATGATAAATTTTATTTTTAAACGTGAGAGTAATAACGTAAATGAAGTCCTAAAAGTCACATGGGGACCACTATTTTTTGGTTTAGTGGTGATATTCATCTTTTTTGGAATAGGTGGTATTTGGTCAGCTATAGCTCCAATTGACGGAGCAGTGCATGCAAGTGGAGAAGTTATTGTCTCTTCAAATAGAAAAATAGTGCAACACTTGGGTGGGGGAATAATAAGCAAAATTTTAGTAAAAGAAGGTCAAGCAGTTAAAAAAGATGAGCCTTTAGTTTTATTAAGTGATGTTAACGAAAAGGCAAATTTGAGTATAATTAAAGAAAAACTCTTATCACTTTTGGCAACTGAAGCAAGACTTATTGCAATCAGGGGAGACTTAGATACGCTAGAATTTTCTGATGAGGTTAAAAGATTATCTAACGATGAACTTGTAAATAAAGCGATAAAGAATCAGGTAAAGTTGTTCAACTCTCAGAGAAAGAGTATATTAGGAAAAACTGACATACTGCAACAACGTATAAAGCAGTTAAATGATGAATTAGCAGGGCTAAATTTTCAACTAAATGCAGCCCATAAGCAATATGACTTGATAACTGAGGAGTTAGAAACAAAAAGACAATTACTTGATAGTGGCCATATAAGCAAACCACACATTTTAGCTTTAGAAAAACAGTTTGCTGAAATTGAGGGTAGAGTTGGACATTACCGTTCTGCAATATCTCAAGTACAGCAAAAGATTGGAGAAAATGAGTTAGAGATTATAAATGTGAAGAATGATGCTCAAGAAAGAGCAAATGCTGAGCTTAAGGAAGTTAATACATCTATTGCAGACTTAAAAGAGAGGCTGATGGTTGCTGAAGATTCGTTAGCACGTACAATAATTAAATCACCTCAAGATGGTATAGTTACAGATATAAGATACCACACTGAAGGTGGTGTTATACAATCTGGAGTCCCAATCCTGAGTATAGTACCATCAGATGATGATCTAATAATAGATGCTAAAGTTCTAACCAGAAACATAGAAGAGATACTGTCAGCAAAAAAGAAAGATAGCAATATAGTCTCTATCGACGGACTAGAAGGGCTGAAAGTTAAAGTAAGGCTGAGCGCTTATAGTGCACGTCGCTTAAGTTTAATTAACGGTATAGTAAACCATATTTCCCCTGATGCTCTTGATGATCCAAGGATGGGGCGTTATTATTCAGTGCGAGTGGTGATACCAAAATCAGAACTTGCTCAATTTAAAAACGTATACCTATATCCTGGTATGCCAGTAGAAGTATATATAGTTACTCAATCTCGCACTCTTTTATCGTTCTTGTTTACACCTATAATTGCAACATTCGATAGATCTTTCATAGAGAGATAATTTATTTGGCTTTTCTAGAAAATTTGTTTACAGAGTTTGATATGCAAAAAAATTTACACACAAGTAGTGTATTATTTTATAATTATTTTCTATAATATGTAAATCTTTGATTTAAGATGCAAATGCTAACGTAAACATTAAAGGTTAATTAGTAAACTCAGCTGTATAATAGAATTAAAGGAATTAGTAAGATTTTTACCTCAATGAATTATAAATAGGCAAACTTACTTAAAGTTTAATAGTGTCTGTTACTGCTTTTAGGTGTGAGGCTAGAGGGTTATTAGCAATAACAGACACTATTAA
>NZ_JBNRJY010000387.1:0-14634 GCF_059414725.1 Wolbachia endosymbiont of Tuta absoluta | reverse complement strand
GATATTTGTTTCCAACTCTTTATAATCTACCAATCCGTTAGTTCTGTTTACTATTTTCTGACTCATTTTCAAACCTCCATTTTTTTATATCAATTTATTACTTTTTTTCGATTTGACACACTTTTTTGAACATTACCTAGTGCATCAAATAAGGAACTCTCTGAAATACGTATCGAGCAAAAGTTTTCATGAATGATTTGAAAAAAATATACCGTGCTACAAGTAAAGAAATTGCAGAAAATTATTTGCTTGAGCTAGAGGAAAAATGGAGCGAAAAGTATCCATTAGTTGTGAAATCTTGGCAGAACAATTGGGAAAGTTTATCCGGTTACTTCAAGTATTCAGGTCCTGTTAGAAGGCTAATTTATACCACTAATCCCATCGAGGGGCTACACAGGCAAATTAGGAAATTTACCAAGAACAAGGGCGCATTCACCAGCATAAATGCCTTGTACAAGCTGGTATATTGTGCTATAAGAAAGGTGGAGGAAAAATGGACGATGCCTGTACATGATTGGGCATTATCTATATCTCAACTCTATATTTTTTTCCCTAGTAGATTAAAAATTGAGTTGAACTAAAAATTCGGTTTGACACACTTTTTTGAACATTCCCTTTTTCTATCAAATTTTTCGTCCTTGCAGATTTATAAAAGCTCGCATTGTCGAGAACAATAGTCTGTCCAGGTTTAAATACAGGAACAAGTACATTTATCTACATAAGCATCAAAAATCTCGCTGTTGCAGTAGCCATCAATTATCCATGGTGCTTTAACTTTTCCTTCATTCAGTGCTCCAATCATGCTTACCCTCTTTCTTTTAAACCCTGGGCAAATAACCTCTTGACTCTTTGAGACTACCCATATTCATAAAATTCATTGTCCTCTATTCCAGACTCATCTATGTATATCAAGTTTTCTTTCTTCTACTTTTTTTATGAACTCTTTGCGTTTCTCTTTCTCGATAAAGAAAAGTTTTTTTATATGTATAGTTTACTTTGCTAAGGTAGTTATATACTGTGCTTCTACACATATTACCAAATTCTTCAATTATCTTTTCAATTCTAATATCCATCCAGAAATTTGATAAATCTATCCATATCTTTAATCTTATGGCCATATCCTTTGTGATAGCCTGAAGATGGTTTCTGTTTCTTCTTTCCTTTTCCTCCACAAATATATTGTTTTTATGCTCACTTTGAATATTTGACTGATTTTTTTATCGTCATTGTTTTTTTATCGACTACTTTGAAAACACGTTCTTTCAGATCCTCACTATATGGACTTGGCATCTTCTTCTTTCTCATTACTTATTATACCATTATAACCAATTTTGCCATATAGCTAAACCTTTCTTGGGTTAGCTATAGATGATAAAATATTTGATTCTAGTTCTTTATAGTCTACTAATCCGGTAGTTCTATTTGCTTGACTCATTTCAAACCTTCATTTTTTATATCAATTTATTACTTTTCTTTTCGGCTTGACACACTTTTTTGAACGTTCCCCACTTTTTCTATCAACTTTTCAAATTCTTCTACAGTTAAGCCTGTTATATTACGAAAATTTCTTGGGTGTTTCTTTATATTGTAGTAACTAAAGCTCATTTTTTTACCTTACTCTATCTGCTTATTCCTCTTCTACCTCTCTCCCATCATTTTATCATTACCTTTTGCAGCAGGTCTATTGATGCATGAGTCTGGAATCTAGGAATTCTGATTATATATTAAGTTAGTAAGTATAAAAGTTATGTAAAAATACAACGTTTTTAGTGAGATTACGGAAAGCCAGCGTCACACGCTGGAATGACATCTTTCTTGGTGGACTCAAACCATAATGTTTGTACGGTTGTGGACTTATAACTAAAGCAATCTAGAAAATTAATGATATTTTATTCCCCGGAGAACGCTCTATTTTGTTTTCCAACTCTAGTTCTAAAAGAGCCATTAGAGCTATGTTGGCAGAAAGTCCGCTTGCTAATATAAGTTCATCTATATCAACAGGTACAGAGTTAATATGATCAACTATAACATATTTTGCCTGTTGCAATTTTTCTTGTTTTTGGTTAACAGCATAGTGCTCAACATTAAATAGGTTTTTTTGCTGCGGAGGTAAACTAAACCTAATACTCTCTATTATGTCATCAGCGGATTCGATAAGCTTAGCACCGTTTTTAATTAAATAATTACTACCACTACAGCGTGAATCTAGAGGGAAACCAGAAACTGCAAATACCTCTCTCCCTTGATTTAAAGCAAAATCTGCTGTTATTAGAGAGCCAGAACGTTTCGATGCTTCAATCACTACAACACCCAGCGATAGACCAGATATAATTCGATTCCTTTGAGGAAAATACTGAGGTTTTGGTTTAGTAGCAAATGGAAGCTCAGTCATTACTAATCCGCCATTTTCAGTAATTTTTTTGTATAGATCAAAATTTTCTCTTGGGTATACTACGTCAATTCCGCTTGCTGTAACAGCAATAGTGGGGTAATTTTTGTATATTACACTGTTTGCTGCAGTATCAATCCCTCTTGCAAGCCCAGAAATTATGATGAAACCAGCTTGGCTTAAATCGAGTGCCAACTTATTGGCAAAATTTCTTCCATTCATTGAAGAATTACGTCCACCGATTATTGCAATTATCTCACGACTTAATAATGATACATCACCAAGTGTAGTTATTACAGGAGGAAAACCAGAGATATTCCTTAAAATGTCAGGGTAATCTGGATCACATGCTGGTGTTATTTTAGCTCCAATTTTTTCTGCATTCTTAATTTCTTCTCGTGCATTTTGAATTCCATAATCCTTGTTAGTCAACTTATTAAGATATTTAAGCACTTCATATAGCGACCCACATGCTCTAAGTATACTAAAGAACTTTACTGGTCCCACAGTTCTAGCCAAGCTTAGCCATATTTCTAATTCTTCGTTATTTAATTTATTTATCTTCATAAAAGGCTTGAATTTCTTATCAATTTAGTGTACCCAAGATAATGTAAATATACAGTGTTTTATGACGCATTTTGTTACAGATAAATGCATAAAATGTAAATATACAGACTGTGTGGAAGTATGTCCAGTTGACTGCTTTTATGAAGGTGAAAATATGCTCGTGATTAACCCAGATGAGTGTATTGATTGTGGAGTGTGTATACCTGAATGTCCAGTAGATGCAATTGTAACTGATGATTCCATAAGAGATATTCTAGAGCTAGATGAAGGCTTACTGAATAATGAACAAAAAATCTTTAAATCATTTTACAATATAAACGTAGAATATTCGCAAAAATGGCCAAACATTACAGCTAAAAAGCAATCCCTAGATACAGCAGAAGAGTATAAAGAAAAAAAGGATAAGACAGCTTATTTTGATGAAAATTTAGGGTCATAGAGTACAAAAATAGACTTACATTTTTTTGATTAAATAGACATTGAATTGTAAGCGTCTATTTCATCTGCCATAGACGATAATTGTGCACTCTCAAAACGGAGATTGTTTGCAATATCTATTAATTTCTCACTAATTTGTGAACGAGGTTCAGGCACTGGAAAGAAAACGTCACATCTAGCCTTGCATAGAGGTTTGTCTGTTTCATTGAACGCCTCTTCACAGTTTTTGTGGCAAATATGAGATAGGTTACGTGCCTGAAACGTTAATGAATTCGAGTTTTGTGTAGGTATAACCATAATATACTCCTAAATTAAAAAACTAACGCCACGGTAGCATTTATGTGTTAATAAAATTGTAATATTTATATCAGCATAATTACTTTCCAGATAAGTTTACTTTATTGAAAATTTCAGGAAAATATTGTACAATTACTCATGAACTTTGGTAAAACTTACGGCAAACGCTAATGTATCTTTCAGTAAAAAAACCTTACAGCATTTTGCTAAGCTAGTTGAGTTTACTAAGCAGCCCACTCAAGAATTAGCAGAAAGACTATTTAATAGATCATGAAATGGAACTATCTGTAGTTGCTGATCAATATGACATTGAAGGTGTAGAAACAGTTGATTACAAAGATGTAAAGTGGAAATCAAGTGGATTACAAAATTAAATTTTTAAAGAATATTACTGAAAAAGATCTTCCAGTTTTACTTGCAATCTGGTGTCTGATCATAAAGGAACCAGTTTGCATGACACCATCTGCAAGTTTCAATATCTGTACAGCTGTGGAATTTTTCAAAGCGTTTTTTCTATTGAAGATAAAAGTATCTTTTATATATGATATATAGCAAAATATTAGGGTGCTTATGGTTCCAAATATAGCAATTTTAAGTGGTGGATTTTCTTGCGAAAGAGAAATATCGCTTATGAGCGGAAAAGCAGTAAAGAAGGCGCTTGATAGCCTTTCATATAATGCAATAGAAATAGATGTTGATAGCAATATTGCTCAAAAGCTTAAAAAAACTAATCCCGCTCTTGCTTTTATTGCTCTACATGGACCTTATGGTGAAGATGGCTGTATTCAAGGTTTACTGGAGATTTTAGGTATAAAATATACACACTCAGAAGTTATGGCTTCGGCTGTTGCTATGAATAAAGTGATGTCAAAGCATATATTCCATTCTCTTAATATCGACACTCCAAGAGGTTATGTAATTAGTCGAGAAGATGTGCTAAAAAATAATATTAAAGTTGATTATCCGTACGTCTTAAAACCGATTAACGAAGGCTCAAGCATTGGAGTACACATGATTTTCTCACATGAGGATTACTTAGAGCTGAAAAATAACAGTTCTACTATAATGGAAAAGATGATCATAGAAGAATACATACCGGGTATAGAGTTACATACTGCTGTGTTGCTGAATGAAGCAATTGGCACTATGGAAATACGACCAAAAAATAAATTCTATGATTATGAAGCAAAGTATACAGATGGATTTGCAGAACATATATTTCCTGCTAAAATTCCTGACAACATATATAGAATGACCTTGGAACACGCACTAAAAGTTCATCAATTTTTAGGATGCAAAACTGTTTCCCGCTCAGACTTCCGTTATAATCCCCAAAATAACACTTTAAAAATGCTTGAGATTAATACACATCCTGGCTTTACTGAATTATCGTTAGTACCAGAAATTGCAAAATTGACAAAAGGAATTGATTTTAATGAATTAATTAAAATTATTGTCAAAGACAGTTTACACCACAAGAATATTAGAGATCAAGCCGATGTTGAACAATGTTACTAGAAGCCAAAGGAGTTTTTTGCGCAAGTGTGCTTTCATGATTATAACTGCACTTTTCCTTACACTAGTACTTTATAGTTCACTTGATAAAATAACAAATCGATTCAATTACTACTTTACTTGGTGTAACGATCGCTTATCGAGCTTATTAATTAGCAATGGATTTTCAATCGACAAAGTAACCGTTACTGGAAACAAATTTACAAATGAACAGGACATTCTAAGTTTAGTAGATAGAACACAACCTATCATGTATGTATCACTCTCAAAACTAACAGATAATATACAATCTGTAAGCGAATGGATAAAACATGTAAGAATTTATAGGATTTTACCCAACACCTTACGCATTGATGTAAATGAACACAAACCTTTTGCTCTTTGGAAAGATGATAACAGGACTTCAGTAATTGACTCTGAAGGTAAAGTAATCGTAGATGATTACCAGATAGATAACCTCGTTATAATCAAAGGACAAAATTCGTTATCAAATCTAAAATTCATTAAAGATATACTAGAGAGAAAAACTCAATTAAGTGATCATATTTCTTCTTGTATTTATGTAGGAAATAGAAGATGGAATATCATACTCGATGACAGTTCCACAGTAAAATTGCCTGAAGATAATCCTTATAGCGCATGGGATTATTTAAGCCACTTGCAAAATACAACCGACTTTACTTTTAGCAATTGGAGCATAATTGATATGCGTGTTGCTGATAAGATCTTTGTGAAGAAGTGATCTGCTCGGTGCTCCTTTTCATTTCATGCAAGTAGCCCTTTCTCTGTCATCCGAGTAGCTTAAAACTGGAATCCAGATTGCAAGTAATTGATTGGGTTGGGTGAGTATGGGTTTTGCATTATAGAAGGAAGCATTAACCATTACTAAACAAAAAGCCTTGATCTGGAGTAGAATGTTTTAAAACAGAAACATCACAAAGATCTCTCTTAGACTGAGAGTTTTCTTTAGCATGTTTGAGTCGTTTAAATATTTCAGTGTCTGTACCTATATTCTTCTTAGCATAAGCATATAAAAGATCTAATAACTTTCCACCAGCTTGAATAGCAATTTCAATAGTCGTATTTTCATTATTACCATCTGGAGAGTAGTTTAAGCTTGGTTTGAAACCATGTTTATTTTTTGATTCCAGTAATTCTTCTATCTCTACAAGCAATTCATCTAGCTTACCCTTATCCTTTTCATTTGATGCTTCTTTTACCTTTTGAAACAAATTATAATCCTGTCGCAATTTTTGAGAAAATTTTTCTTTGCCTTCTTTATTTTCCTTGTTAATAGATGCAGCTTTTATAGAACCAACATTAATATTTGGGTCAGCAAGCAGAAGATCAACTATATCTGTGTGACCCTTTTCTGCTGCAGAATGTAAAGAAGTAAGACCTTTTTGAGTCATAGCATTAACATCAGCTCCATGATTCAGAAGCAGTTTAACTACATTCCTCTTACCTCTATACGATGCAATATGTAAAGAAGTCATATTGTGCATGCACTTAGCGTTGACATCAGCTTTCTTGGACTCTAGAAGATCTTTTACTATCTCAGCTCGACCATTTGCTGCTGCCAAATATAAAGGAGTCATCTTTGCCAGATCCTTAGCGTTAACATCAGTTTTATCGAAATCTAGAAGAATTGTAATTATAGTTTGATGATTTTCTCGCACCGCCAAATGTAAAGGAGTATACTCCATATCATTCCGAGTATTAACATCAGCTCCATGCTTTAGAAGAAATTTTACTAGACTTGTACAACCTTTTTCTACTGCTTGTAAGAAAATAATATTTTCCTTTCCAGCCAAAAAGTTAGAGTTTTTCGAAGCATCTTTATTTTTGATTAATAACTCAATTATTTTAAAACTATTTTTTTCTAAAGCTAAAATGAATATTTCTTCTTCACTATATTGGGATATATCCATTCTTTTAAATTGTGTTATATTATCTTTACATATTACATTCAGTAACTCCTTATTTTTCTTTAATGGTTCCTTCTCCTGATCATTACCTTGGTTCTGTTCACGCTTTTCATTATGAGGCTTTTTGCTATTGTGTTTTCTATTAGTACTATCTTCTAAAGAAAGCTGTGGTTTTACCCCTTGAACTTGATGATATTTTTTAGCTTTCTTCTTTTTATTTTGATTATTTTCATTCTGAAGCTTGATAATATCATCATCTTTTCCTTCATGTTCTGAGCTTTGTGAAGACCTAGAACTTATATCACTCTCTAACACTGAATTTGTATACTTGTTCTTATCTAAGATCTGATTCTCTTCATGATACCCCTTAGCTCTCAATACATTCATAATCTCTTCAGCATACTCTTTTTTTCCTTCGTTTTGCAATTTTCTTGCTATAAGTTCTGCTTGTTGCTCTATGTTTCCTTTCTCTATTAACTCTAGTGCCTTATTTCTCCATTCTTCAGGACTAGATTCTTCTTGCTCAATATTTACATTACCTTCTTCCCTTGGCTCTATTATTTTCAATAAATTACTCTCATCATCTATAATATATACACTATCAACAGCACGAGTAACTCCAACATACAGAGCGTTCATATAAAATTTATATTTCTCCAAAGACTTATCTTTCTTATCCTTATTTCTTGAAGTGTTAACTTCCCTTTCGTTATATGAATCACGAATTCTATTAATAGTATTATCTATCTCCCCCTCACTTTTATTTGGACATGCTATATTCCATATTTCATTATAAGCTTTACATGATGTAAACTTGTAAAGAATCACATTTTTAAATTCCAAGCCTTTGGCTTCATGTATATTAAACACAAGTGGAGTATCAAATAACTGACGTGCACTTTTTTTACTTTCATCATCCAGAGCTAAAACAGCACAATTTATAGATTCATTTACTTTTTTTGCTATTTCTTCTTTTTTATCATCAATAATAAAGCCAACGTTCCCTTTGTTCTTAGTCTCACTCTTCATGAGAAAAGCGTTGTCTACTGTTATTTTATCTTCTGAAGCAAAACAATAATTCTTAAGATGTAGTATACGATTGGCAAATTCAATAACTTGCTCGCTATTACGATAATTTTTCTCAAGGGTATAAAAAACTTCTGACCCTTGGTCAACTATATATCTATTTTGACAAAGAAAAGATTTTAACTTGGATAAAGAGAAAAAACTAGGATGTATTACTTGATTAACATCACCACATAGTAAAAAGTTACTCTTATTCTCATCTTTTAAACTCTTTAACACCAGATCTAATGTGCTCTCAGTTAAATCCTGAACTTCATCTACAACAATCGCATCATACATTCCTTCTGTAATGCACTTATTAGTAACAAGATTAGGATCATAATACTCTGAATCTTTTTCTATAAACTTCCTGTACTCTTTAAAAAAATCATAAACACTGTTCCTTTCGTCTACAGAAAACATAGATTGTCTGTCTCCTAATTTAGCATACCTATCTTTTCCATCTTCTCCTAATAAGCTTCTTCCACCTATCACAGCTGTAAATTCTTCGAATATTTTATCTCCGTCTTTTTTATACTTTTTAAATTTATCTTTTTTGCATATTTCGTTGAACCATAAAAAAAACTTACTTCTATTGATTGGCTTCTTTCTTTTTATATCTTCTGCTTGCTTTTCAAGAAACTCATGAAGAGATAAGAAATCAATTTCTTCTGGAGCAGCAATCTTGAACTCATCATCGTAGTATTCGTATTCAAGTAACTTTTTCGATTCTTTTACAAGATTTTCGGATTTGGTAATATATAGAATTTTTCCTCCCTCAAACTTCTCTTTTATCCTTTTTAGGCTCTCTAAAGCCACTGATGTCTTTCCACTTCCAGCAGCTCCATTGATAACTAAAGGTAATTTAACCCTTTCAACTATATCTTCTTGCTTTGCACTAAAAGTAATAAATTTACCGAGATAACTAACTTGTGGAGCATCTTCAATCTCCAATGTACTTACATTATCAGAAATTTCTTCATTGTTTTTATCTACTATTTCTATGTTTTTTATTTTTTCTCTATTTGTTAAAAATTTAGACTTATGATAATCATGATTCAGAATTACTTCTAAAATAACAAAAGCATCTTTGTTATCAATCTTTATACCTGTAAAGAGTAATCTGTCACTATCACTTAATTTAGCTCGAAAATATTCAATATTCCCATCACCTTTTATTAACTTTATATTCCCTTGGCTTGTACTGTTATTTTCCTCTAAATCTTTAATTATTTCATTAAACTTTCCCCTTAAAGGAGTTTTACCATTATCTAAAGCCTCATCATTAAACTTCTCATAAAACAATACAATACTCATAACTTCTCTTAATTACTTAATTATATTAAGAGTATAATAATATTATTAATATGTCAATATTTCTATTATTATATTAACCTATATTATTTATTAATACGTAATTCTTATCTCATCATTAAATAAGTAATACTGCAAAGTTGTGGAATAAAAGTTAATGAATTTACTTTTTAGGCAGAGCTCTAATATTATAGATCGATCTATTTATTCGCAGTTATATAAATGAATCCTTTAAGCATGCTGGTATTTCTAAAGTAACTGTAGAGCGTACAGTTACTTTAGTGTCTGTAATAATACATTCTTCTAAGCCTGGAGTTATAATAGGTAAGAAAGGTTTGGATGTTGAGAAGATAAAGCAAAAAATAGCTAAAAAAGTAGAAAGTAGTGTCGAAGTGAATGTAGTAGGAGTTAAAAAGTCTGAAATAGATGCAGTTTTAATATCAAGGAATATTACACATCAGCTAGAAAAAAGGATTTCATGTAGAAGAGCGATGAAAAAAGCTATTCAAAATTGTTTGAAGATGGGTGCTGAGGGTATTAAAGTAAGTTGCTCTGGGCGTCTTGGCGGAGCTGAAATAGCTCGTACTGAATGGTACAAAGAAGGTCGTTTGCCTTTACACACTTTGCGTGCTAATATAGATTATGCTTTTTGTGAAGCGAAGACTATATGTGGTATTATAGGAGTTAAAGTTTGGGTTTATGTTGGTAGTTAAGGTATATTGAGATGTTTGTTCCCAAAAAGAGTAAATATAAAAAGGTATTTAAGGGGAGAATAAAGGGTAATGCTAAGGGTGGTAGCACGCTGTCTTTTGGAGATTATGGATTAAAAGCTATGGAAGTAGGTAAGGTTCAGTCCAAGCATATTGAAACTGCAAGGCGCGTAATATCTAGAACGTTAAAACGCTCTGGTAAAGTATGGATAAGAATTTTTCCTGATACTCCGGTTAGTAAAAAGCCAGCAGATGTACGTATGGGTAAAGGGAAAGGTAGTGTTGAATTTTGGGTATTTAAAGCTAAGCCCGGTAGGATTTTGTTTGAAATTAGTAGTGATGTTCCCATGCATTTAGCAAGATTGGCGCTTGAAAAAGCGACTGCTAAGCTTCCTATGAAGTGTAAATTTATATCTAATCATAATTGAATGGAGTTGCAATGGATATAGTTAAATTTGAATCAGAATCTTCACAAGGATTACATGAACTTCTTGTGAGTTTGAGGAAAGAATTTGTTAATTTGGCTTTTCAAAAAAAGCTGGGCCAGTGCAACAATTTTTCGCGTTTTAGCTTAATAAGAAAGAGCATAGCTCGTAGTCTAACTGTATTAAATAGAAGAAAGAGAGAGGGAAAAAATGCCTAAGAAGGTTTTTTGTGGTGTCGTAACTAATGCTGAGTCTGATAAGACTGTAAAGGTTTCGGTGTTACAAGTGTATAAGGATAGGCTGTATAAAAAAGTTATTAAAAAATACAAGAAGTATACAGCACATGATGAGAATAATAGTTGCAAAAAGGGAGATAGGGTTTTAATACAGGAACATAAGCCTATTTCTGTTACTAAAAAATGGGTTGTCATCAATAGCTAAAAAGGAATAGGTATTTATATGATTCAAAAAAATACATTGTTAGAAGTAGCTGATAATTCTGGTGCGCGTGCAGTGCTTTGTATTGGCTTGTTAGGTGGTAGGAAATCTGCATCTGTAGGTGATACGATTATTATATCTACTAAGTCTATTAATCCAAAAGGTAAAGTTGAAAAAGGAAAAGTATATAAAGCAGTTGTTGTTAGAGTAAAAAATAGTGTTAAGAAATCTGATGGTTCTGTAATTCGTTTTTCTAGCAATGCTGTGGTTTTAATTAATGATCAAGGTGAACCACTTGGCACTCGGGTGTTTGGTCCAGTAAAAAAGTTGTTATCTGGTTCTTTTATGAAAATAATGTCATTAGCTGATGAGGTTTTATAATGAGTGCTAAAATAAAAAGTGGTGATGATATTATAGTTTTAACTGGTAAAGATAAGAGAAAAATTGGTAAGGTAATCAAAGTTATAATACGTGATGCTAAAAAGAAAGTAGTTGTTTCTGGCGTAAATGTGTGTAAGAGACATACTAAACCAAGAGCTGGTAGTGGTGGTGGTATATTGAATAAAGAGTTAGCTATTGATGTATCCAATGTTGCAATATTGGATCCTAAGTGTAAAACTCCAACTAAAGTAGGATTTAAGATTATAGATGGTAGAAAAGTGCGTTTTGCAAAAGTTTCTGGAGAAGTGATAGATTAGGTTGATATGTTTAAACAATTGTATAAAGATAATATAGTAAAATCCTTAAAGGATAAGTTTAATTACGGCAATGTAATGCAAGTGCCTAAACTTGTCAAGGTGTGTATCAATATGGGCGTTGGAGATGCTGCTACGGACAATAAAGCGATAAATGAGCCATTTGATAATCTACATTTGATTACTGGGCAAAAGCCTGTGTTAACCTTTGCAAAAAAATCTATTTCTGGTTTCAAAATTAGAAAAGGTGCAACTGTAGGTTGTAAAGTGACTTTGCGTAGAAATAAAATGTATGAATTCTTAGAAAGATTAATATATATTGCTTTGCCAAGGGAAAAAGATTTTAGAGGGTTTAGTGTGAAGCAATTTGATGGTCATGGTAATTTTTCCCTTGGTATCAAGGAGCATATATCATTTTTAGAAATAGACTATGATAAAATAAGTAAAATTAGAGGTATGGATATTAATATTATAACAAGTGCAGTTAGTGATAAGGAAGCAAAGGAATTATTACTGGCTCTTAAATTCCCTTTTTTTGATAATTGAGAGAAAATATATATGGCAAAAAAATCCATGATACAGAAGAATCTTCGTAGAATAAAGTTATGCGATCAGTATAGGGAGAGAAGGGAAGAATTAAAATCTATAATGAATAATAAGGATTTATCTATTGCAAAAAGGTTTGCAGCTCAAAGTAAGCTGATTAAAAAATTGCCTAGAGATTCTTCTAAAATCAGAATTAGGAATAGATGCGCTTTAACTGGTAGGCCGAGAGGAGTATATAGAAAATTTGGTTTATGTAGGATTGTTTTACGTGATTTGTGTTCTTTTGGACAAGTTCCAGGGGTTACAAAATCTAGTTGGTAAATGTGATATAAGGAGTGTAATAGTGTCGTTATCTGATGGTATTGGTGATTTTTTAACAAGAATACGTAATGCTCAATTGGCAATGCATAGGGAAACAAGAGTCCTATTCTCTAAAGTGAATTCTTCTATATTGAAGATCTTAAAAGAGGAAGGGTATATTCTTAATTATGAAAAGCAAGAGAGTGATAGTATCCCTTCGCTTGTTGTGCAGTTGAAGTATTATGATAAATCACCTGTGATTAATGATATAGCTAGGGTATCAAAGCCCGGTTGTCGTTATTATTCTAAGTGTAAGGACATTTCTAAAGCATATAATGGTCTTGGAATTTTTATTATATCTACACCGAAAGGAGTGATGACCGATTATAATGCACGTAGATTAAAAGTTGGTGGAGAAGTTTTGTGTCGTGTATTTTAAATGATAGGAGAAATGTATGTCTCGTATAGGTGCCGCACCTATCAATATTCCTGCTGATCTTTCAGTTGAATATAATGATGGTAGGGTATTAATAAGAAGTGTTAGGGCAGAAAAAGAGCTGAACTTGTGTAGTGGCATTCTGTGTCAGATAGTTGATAATCAATTGTTACTTTCTGTTGATCAAGGCAGGGATGATTATGATAAAATAAAATCTATATGGGGCACTTATAGAAGTAATATTAATAACATGATTAACGGTATGGTTAATGATTTTTCTGTTGATCTTGAGATTAATGGTGTGGGGTATAAAGCAGAATGTGATGATAAGTATTTGACTTTATATCTTGGTTATAGTCATAATATTAAGTATAAAGTGCCTAAAGACGTTGAGATTAAGTGTATAAAGCCAACTCATTTAGTGATTCGCGGTATGGATAAGCAAAAAGTCTATATGGTGGCTTCTGATATATGCAAAATTAGAAAATATGATCCTTATAAAGGTAAGGGTATTGTAATAAAAGGCAAATTTATGCTGCGTAAGGTTGTAAATAAAAAGAAGTAATTAAAATGAAAAGATTGTATAATTTTTTAAGTAGCTATGAAAAAAGGAAACTTCGTAATAGAGCGAAGCTCGATAAGAGCGCTGGACGTTTACGTATATCCGTATTTAAGTCTAATAAACATTTTTACGTTCAGTTGATTAACGATGCAAAAGGAATAACCCTAGCTTCTGCTTCTACTTTGGATGATAAAATTAGGAATGTATGTAAAGGTAGGGTCAATGCTGAAACTATAAAACAGGTTTCTTCTTTATTGATTGAGCGTCTGCCTAGTACAAAATTGCAGCAGCGGTTCGTCTTTGATCGGGGAGCATATAAGTATACAGGATTGATTTCTCAATTTGCTGAGGCTTTAAGAAGCTCTGGATTTAAATTTTAGAAGGTTTTAAATATGGCTGTAAAGAATTTACAAAATAATAATGATTTATCAGAACTTTTGGTTTCAGTGCGAAGGGTAACAACGGTTACTAAAGGTGGTAGAAGATTTTCATTTTCAACTTTGGTTGTTGTTGGTGATGGTAAGGGTAGGGTAGGATGTGGAATAGGTAAACACGCAGAGGTTGCTGAAGCAAGAGTGAAAGCTGTAAATGCTGCAAAGAAGTCGATGATTAGGGTGTACTTACGTGAAGGTAGAACTTTACATCATGATATTAAAGCTAAATTTTGTTCTGGTGAGATAGTTTTAAGAGCTGCAAGAACTGGAACAGGTATTATTGCTGGTGGAGCAATGAGGTCGGTTTTTGAGGTATTAGGTATAAAGGATGTGGTAGCTAAGTCTACTAGATCGATCTACTTAATCAGTTCTCATTGATTGGATTAGAGAAAGGGATAGCAAAAATTCATCAAGAAGTACAAAAAATTATAAGGTTAGAGCAAAGAAAAGAAAAAAGAGAAGAAGAATTTTTAAGAAAAATAATGACATCATTGATGAATAATAACTGTAAAAATGTAAGCCATATCATATCTTACTATTACCCACAAATATAAATGGACATAAAAATAAAGTAT
>NZ_JBNRJY010000386.1:0-565 GCF_059414725.1 Wolbachia endosymbiont of Tuta absoluta | reverse complement strand
ACAACGATTTAAAAATCCTTAGTTTTTTTAGGACCATTTTCATAACCTTTTATCCTCGATGAGAGCAAATCTACAAAAGAACGTTGCAAATTTCTATCAACACACTCCGCACCATATAGATAAGATCTGATGTTATTGTATTTAACTATACATGTTTATTCACTGTGTGCTAGCTAAACAAAGGAAGCAGTTGTAAACTAAGTTTTTTAAATCGTTGTTTTAAACCTGTCTACTAATAAGATAGATATACCTACCTATATTGTTACTAAGCATAGCACCTATGTGAGGCTGTAAACAATTGTTGTAAATGAATAAATACTTTCAATTTATTTGCCGCGTGATGCCGGCTTAGAATAGCATCACCCCATTTCTTACCCATGGGTGTCGTAAGAGGCGACTAAGGGACTCGAGGGTTAGATGTGTATATAGCAATTTTAGGCGATGGGCTGACAACTTGTCACTATAGTGATACACGGTTATCTGATTGACCCTCAAACTTTTGTCAGACGTGGTGGTAATATCCGTTTTACGGCCGTTAACGCTCTGCCTACCCCGAAAGGGATAT
>NZ_JBNRJY010000385.1:0-705 GCF_059414725.1 Wolbachia endosymbiont of Tuta absoluta | reverse complement strand
GATCCAAATTTAATTCAACTAGAAAATAGTGCGCTTCATTCAAACACTCATTAGTATTATATCGGGTGTTTCCCTAGTGACTGATACTGAAAACAGGATGGGCTGGTGATAAGGAACAACTTTACCCAAGGAACCTAAAGGTCGAAATATGACAAACCCAAATCCAAATCAGCTTTTTTTCATAATTTGACCTATGTTCCCGGGGGAAAGTTGTTCCTTATCACCAGTCCATACTGAGTTATCGCCATCGGTCACTAGTAAAATTTTATCCGTTAATCGTTTTTTACGACACTTACTGGTAGAATTGGGGAAGGAAATTCTATTGTAATCAGGCACCACAATTTCCTTTCGTCTGACAGACGCATGCGTTACGGTGCGTAAAAAATACGCAGCGACGGACGACAAGTGGGAGAACGGCCAAAGTAATCTGTCTATCCTTTAACTTTCGTATATTTCCAGCACGGCTTGGTAGCAAACCTCTGCGGCGTGCATTACCTCAACGCGCCTTCCTTTATGGACAGGTTCATGTTCATAATCCGTCCGTTCATCAAGAGTCAGCTGATGGACGTGTTGCATATACATCAGGCAGGAGCCACGACTGTTGAAGAGTTTTACCATGTTCTATAAACACTGAGATTGCATAGCGCGGATCATGGTAGGGGCCATAAGCGATAAACAATTTATGACTTTCACCTTTAGAGTTTA
>NZ_JBNRJY010000384.1:0-396 GCF_059414725.1 Wolbachia endosymbiont of Tuta absoluta | reverse complement strand
GATCGATCCTCAAATGTTTGTCGAAAGTTACGCTCTACCTGCCTACCCCGCAAGGGATAAAGGCAATGATAAATGTTGGACAATTGGCATAAAAAATATCATTCTGGTTGAATATGAATAGGAGTAACTAATGGGTTAGCAGGAATAAAATTGTCCGGATCGATCGGAATACGTGATGTTGTCTATACATTTTTCAAGGTTAGGTATATGTCTAGCTATTTTAAAGAAACTGGTTTTAGAGCGTAATGCAATTTTTTTTTATTTTTACATTTACCTCTTCCACCAGATAAAAAAAAATGGGTAGATAGCTTAAATAGAAGACTGTAACATTAACCCATATGGTAAACAAATTTTATAACTTAATTTGCTGCTGTGGTGAACCTGGTAAATAAATTC
>NZ_JBNRJY010000383.1:0-245 GCF_059414725.1 Wolbachia endosymbiont of Tuta absoluta | reverse complement strand
CTACCAAAAAATTACACTATTTGTATAATGCCAGCCGTACCAGACTATTAAGGCTATTTCATCAAATGAAACTAAAATACGATCGATCTGGAGTACCTTATGTAGACCACCAGGTGTACCATCAGGAGCCCAGCTAAACTATTAGAGATACAGGCATGGTTCTAAAACAAAAGTTGTTCATTATGATAGGCCGTTTTTTAACACAAGGACATTAGGGATCTGGAGTACCTTATGTAGACCACCAG
>NZ_JBNRJY010000382.1:0-1823 GCF_059414725.1 Wolbachia endosymbiont of Tuta absoluta | reverse complement strand
CATCAATTGCAGGCCCAGAAGGGAAATTATTCCCTAAAGATGGAGGAGGAGGTGGCGGTACAATGGGTGTTTCAGGTATTACTGGAAATGATGGTGTAGGAGTATTGCTGTGTTCAAGTCCTTTTGCTTTCTGTAAATCTTGTGATTGATTTTGACATACTTCGTTGTTTTGCTGTTGTACGTTGTCCTTTCCAACAATTCCTTTCCTTCGGCTTTTGAACTTTTTGTGCAAATCAGCCATCAAATCTCCATTTTCTTGTTGCTTGCCACCTCCTGAGGGTATGGATTTATTATTAGCATTATTCTTTAGAGTAGGTGATGTTGGTGCACTGGATGTTCCAAGCGTTACTGAAAGTGATGATGTATGAGTATTGCTGTGTTCAAGTCCTTTTGCTTTCTGTAAATCTTGTGATTGTTTTCTACCAGGATCAACTCCTTTCTCGCTGTTTATTGCAGAAAGGTGTGAATTGATAAGATATGCAGCTAAGCTCAACATAACCAATGCAGAAACAAAAGCAATAACTGCAGAAGACACTGGCACTGCAGCACTACTTAATACCTCTAAAATGATGAAACACGTGTATACTCCAGCTACAGTACTGGATGTACATAATAATAAAATAGCAATTGAATATTTTAAGCCAGTTGCCTTTTTTTGTTCTGCTACAGATGACTTTTGATTTTCACTATCAGAGTGTACACCATTATGTTGTTCAGTCATAGGTTTTTTCGGCATAACCTGTTTAGTATTGCTTCTATCATTTTTAGTTTTGTCACTCGCATTATCTTCTTCTTTTGACTGAGCGCTATTTTTGGTTTCTGGATTCTTAACATGAATACTATTCTTGCTTCCTTCATCTGCAGTTTCGCTATTTACATTATGTTCTTCTTGTTTTTTCTTAAATAGTGGATTGTTTTCAAAATTAAGAGATGATTGTTGAACAGGACTCTTAGATTGACCTTTTTTTGGTTCAGTGTGACTGCTAATTCCTGATGTAGCCAAATTAGAAGGTTTTTTATTATCCTGTGGAAGTTTCCAATTCTTTAAACCTCCGGATGGTAAAGGAGGTGGTGGCGGAGCTGATGATGGTGTGTTACTATTAGATAAATCATTAGTAAGCATTTTTCTTCCTTATTATTAATATTATATTAATGATAATTAAATTATTAGTACTTGTCAATAATTTATGAGTAAGTTAATACTAAGATAATATATAATAAAAAGAAAAGAGAGAGGAGCAGTCTTCTAAGAAGAAATAGAAGCTGTTTTAAACCTCAAGTCATCACTTTGTTACTACAGCACATTATCGATGTTTTGGTATTCAGAATCATAAAAATAGCTTAGTGTTAGCTATTTTTATGATAACCTCTCTTAAACAATTGATATTTTACAGTGTTTTTGGTAAAATAATAGCTTAAGGCTTAGAATAAAAGTTTATGAGTGAAGCACAAAGTCCAAATATTGCAGAATGGCAGGCACAGCAGCAACACCAGGAAGCCGCTAGTGAGAAAAGTGGTTTCGGTCTTGGTCATAGTGACTCTGTTGCAACAATTGTGGATGGAATGAAGTGGATGTTCAACTTTCATGAAGGAGCAATTGCTGCTTATAATAATGTGTTTGAAGGTTTGGTCAGTGGTAGCAGTCTAGTAACGTTATTTGGGAAATCAGGTAATATGTTTGGCATAAAATTTCTTGAAAGTCTTGCTGAATATTTTTCAGGTGGAGGTGGAGAAGATATGCCATCAGAAGGAATGGGTATGGACTACGGTGATGAGGGGCATCATCCGGATGATTATCCCCACTCTAACAATGAAATAGCTCA
>NZ_JBNRJY010000381.1:0-6081 GCF_059414725.1 Wolbachia endosymbiont of Tuta absoluta | reverse complement strand
CCAGCATGTAACGCATCTTTTTGCGATAGAACAATATCAGTTGCTCCGGTATCAAGCAAAAACGTTATATTACGATCGATCCTTCAAGCATGTTATTGGTTAAATTAACTCTCTGTTCTCTAGTAGAATTAATGCTAGCATCAACTATTTCATCCATTTCTACATCTTTTCTATTTTTTTTATACTCTCGAATCCGATCGATCGTAATATAACGTTTTTGCTTGATACCGGAGCAACTGATATTGTTCTATCGCAAAAAGATGCGTTACATGCTGGTATTAACTTACAAAACATTCAAGACTTTAAAATATATGAAACTGCAAAAGGTCAAATAAAAGCTGGTGTTGTTCACATCCCTCAAGTTAAAATAGGAAATTTTTTAATTAATGATGTACACGCTAGTGTTAATACTCACTCTATGTCCCATTCATTACTTGGTATGAGCTTTTTGAGATATTTTCATTTCACTATTAGGGATAATAAGCTAATATTATATCGTAGTTAAACGTTCTATACTCTACTTATCAACGCTCTGCAGGTCAATATAGGAGCAGAGATAAATATTGCAGAACAGGTGCCGATTGCAATGCCAAAAGAAATGATTAAGCAGAAGTCTCTGACCACACCTGTACAAATCAGCACTAAAGGAAGAGCAGCAAGAAGAGTAGTACCTGAAGTTAACATAGTACGAAATAGTGTAGAATTAATGCTAGCATCAACTATTTCATCCATTTCTACATCTTTTCTATTTTTTTTATACTCTCGAATCCGATCGTATATAACCACTGAATTATTGATTGAATAGCCAATCACGGTAAGTAGAGCTGCAACTGATGAAATATTAAACTCAATACTCGTTAAGCTGATAAAGCCAAGAGTTAAAATCACATCATGGATCAGTGCCATTATTCCACCAAGTCCACACTGCCAGCTAAATCTAAGCCAAACATAAAAAAATATTCCAATAATTGCAATTAACATGGCTGATATCCCTTCAAATATCTGCGTTGAGCCTATTTGTGGACCAACATAATCTATTTTACGATAAGTTACTAAATTACCTAATTTGCTTTCTAATATACTTTTAACCTTTTTAATTTTATCTTCATCTCCCTCATCTTTAAACCGCACAACTAAGTTATCACCAGCTTTTGAACTCTGTATCGTAAATCCACTCTCTTTTAATATACCGAGAATAGCATCATCCTTGCTTGAAGATTTTATCTCTATCAAAATTCCACCTGTAAAGTCTATACCCAAATTCATTCCACGCAGCATAAAAGTAAGCATTGAAAAAATGATAAGAATAACGCTAACAAGTGCTGTCAAATTTCTATATTTACTAAATCTTATATCAAGATTATCTGGAATAAGTCTAATTGCCATATTTCCTACTTAAATTGTGATTTTATATACTTTTTAAGCAATCGACTAGCTATTTTCTCTTAGCTTATACTAATAATGATCTTTGATTTACTTAATCTACTTGAACAAGATATTTGATCAAAAAAATGAAAACAGCCTGGTTGTCATTAATAAAGTGCTACTTAAACATCTTTTTTAATCGATTGATTTCATCAGCAAATTTTGGGTCAGTTCTTATGAAATTTTCCACTTGTTTGACTGCGTGTATAACAGTAGCATGATCTCTACCACCAAAATTTCTTCCAATATCTGGTAAACTTTTTTGCGTAAACTTCTTTGCGAAATACATAGCTATTTGTCTCGGCCTCGCAAGACTGCGGAGCCTTCTATTAGATTGCATATCTGCAATCTTTATATTGAAAAATTCAGCTATTTTTTTCTGTATTTCTTCTATTGTGATTGACCTATGATTTGACCTAAGAAGATCAATTAGGGTCTCACTAGCTGATTCTACTGTCATGCTTCTTCCAATTAAAGAGGTATGAGCAACCTTATTTAATGCTCCTTCTAGTTCTCTTATATTGGATTTTATATTCCTTGCCAAAAATTCTAGGACATCCTTTGGAACATACATATTCATTCGTTCCACTTTCGCCTGCAATATACCAAGTCTTAATTCAAAAGTTGTTTCATTAATATCTGCAACTAATCCCCAACCAAGTCGTGATTTTATTCTTTCTTCTACTCCATCAAGATCACTAGGAGACCTATCAGCTGATATAACCAATTGTTTATTTTGGTCTATCAATGCATTGAAAGTGTGAAAAAATTCTTCTTGTGTACTATCTTTACCACTGATAAATTGCACATCATCTACCATCAATACATCTACTGATCTAAATTGCTCTTTAAATAACATAATATCTTTGCTCCGCAGCGCCGTAATATATTGATACATAAATTTCTCTGCTGATAAATATACCACTTTTCTTTTTGCTGACGGAGAATTAACTATGTCCCAAGCTATAGCATGCATTAAATGTGTTTTACCAAGTCCCACTCCACCATATAGAAATAAAGGGTTGCTTCCTGATATTGGATCTATAGATTCCGCTACACGCTTTGCCGCTGTAAATGCTAACTCATTTGACTTTCCTACCACAAAATTATCAAAAGTGAATCTGGTATCTAGTGGTGAACCAAGATTATGATTATTTTCCTCTCTATTTTTTAGTATCGTATTAGAATTTGAATTTCTTTCTTCAATTAATTGAATATCAATAGAACATACACTTTGATCTTCGCTTTGCCATAATGACAATATTTTTTCCATGTAGTGAACTGTAATCCACTCCTTTATAAATCTTGTTGGTACAGACAACAAAACTTCTCCATTTCTGTTGCTGATAAATCTTAGTGAACTCAGCCAGCTGTTATATGTTGCTTCTCCATAGAGATTATGGAGATAATTTTGGATTTTTTCCCAAGTAACATTGTGGTCCGTTACTGTAATAATCTGATCAAAAAACATAGTAGAAACCTTAGGGTTAGTTAAGTTCATATACCACACCAAGAAAGAATAATAATCAGAAAGATGCAAGATAATCAATAGCTTACTGTAAGATAAAAAGCTAACACTACTTAATACATATCTAAAATTATGAGGATTTTTTGACGAGTTGTAAAGAGTATAAAAGCACTAAAATTGATCATTTTTTTGAAATAAAAACAATCAATTTGTAAATGTCGCTTGTACCGAGGATTAGAAGTATGTTATTAAAAAATAGTAATATATTATGTATAAATAAGATATTCAATTTACTGATAAATAAGTAAAGTACTTGTATAAATATAGCTGATTTAGTATAAATTTATTGAAGTAAATTTGTGATTATATTAAGTAATTTGAGTCATAATACTGTATTCGGTATTGAACTGGAGTTTTACACTGAGGGAATAAAAAAAGAATATTTATTTCTGAATAGCATCAAAAATAAAATAGCTTCTCTTGGATTTTTTTGTGAGAAAGAGAGTTCTTTAAACCAATACGAGATAAAAAGTGATTGTTATACGAGTCCTGATAATTTAATTATGCATTTTGAGTTAGTAAAAAAATTACTGATTGGAACAGCACAAGAGTTCGATGGTAATGTTTCTTTTAAAGCAAAACCTTATTTGGATAGAGCAGGCAGCGCACTAAATGTACATGTTAGCCTCATGGATTCAAATAATAATAACTTATTTTATGGCAATAAGCAAAAATATAGTGACCACCTGATTCACAGCATAGGTGGATTATGTGCAATGATGAAAAAACATATGTTGTTTTTTGCTCCAAATGATGATTCATATTTAAGATTTCAGTACCCAGATATTCATACTCCAACTACGATTAGTTGGGGAGTGAATAACAGAACTGCTGCGATAAGAATTCCCTATTTTGGCAACGATTCCAAAAGATGCCGCCTAGAGCACCGTGTTCCTGGAGCAGATTGTAACCTTGAAAAAGTACTCACAGCAATAATTGAAGGTATAGTTTTTGGTATAGAGAACAAAATTGCTCCGCCAAATAGAGTGTATGGCATTGCATCTGATCCTCAATATAAGATGGAGAGTTTGATATAGCAACTACCTGTTAAACCCTAACCCATTAAACTCCTTTGAGGTAATTGGCCATTCTAGCACTTTCCTCACATCATTATTTACATTCCCATACTGTAATAGCAAGTCTGCAGCAGATAGTTTCTGCGTACTTTTAGATGATCCAAGCCCTATATTGGTAAGGTTGCTCGGTGGCTGCTCAGGAAGTGGATTACCAAGTGCATCCATGTGTTTAGGTAAAGGTTCCATAACAATATTTGTAGCACTAGAAACGAAATGACTATCTGTAGTATCAGCACTTTTAGAAAGTGAATTACCTTTGAAATCCATATGTTTAGGTAGTCCATTTTTCATTTCTTCTTCTGCTCTTTTATTTTTTAATTCTTCTTCTAGCTCAGTTTCAGTTCTTTTTGGTTCTTTTACGGTATCTTTTTCTTCACCTTCATCAACACTGCTATACCCTTCATCTTCTGACATATCATCAGTTTTAACAGACTTAGGTCTTGCTTTATTAAGCAATGAAAGTAATGCGTAAGTAACTGCAGCAGCAGTAACTATAATGGCTATCTTTGCAGCAATGTGAATCATTGTTAAAAATACTAAAGTTGATGAAACACCAACCAACCCAGATACGATCGCTTTATTCTTGCCTTCTATCACACTTAAAACTGCTACCACAATAATCCCTCAAGTACCATACTAAAGTCATATTATATAGAAATTTTCTTACGCTTGCAAAACTGTAAAAATTTTAATCATTTACATAAAGCTATATGAGGATTAATTAATATATAATTTATCTTAGCTATAATATGATATAAATACGTATAATGTTTGGCATGAAAAGCTTACTTGTAGAGAGGAATAGAACAGTAATATTATTGCTTATCGTGATTTTTACCTTCGGCTCATACACTTATATAAAGATGCCAAGAGAAAGCAATCCTGATATACAGATTCCTATAATTAGTGTATTTGTCGGGTTTCCTGGTATTTCTGTCGAGGATAGTGAAAAGCTATTAGTGCTTCCTATAGAAAATGAACTAAGATCGATCACGAACTATATCGAACCTACAACTGACAATGATTATCCATACCCCAAAGAATTTGTAACAGAGACTTGAAGACTTATATTTTGTTCTAAACTATTTCAGCGGAGCTCCGAGTTTACCAGGAGAGGAAAAGAGCAGTTTTTAATAGTCGATACCCTTTATTGTATAAAGGTTGTATGAAATGTTGTGAGACAAGGCCGCGGGCAACATCTACCTAGACGATATAAAAACTAAAAGAAAAAACAGCGTGAGGCAAAGAGCTTAATTATGAATTACTGATCAATAAATCGATGTCGTCCGTCCCAGGGAGCATAGCACGCATACCAGAGCAGTAGGGTTGCCACGTGCAACTAATTAGTAAAAAAAAATTAATCTTACGACAAATTCTTTTAGAATCTTTTTGGTCATATATTATGTAGTACCAATGAAAGGTATCGATGAAGATAAAGAATTCAGATTCAGATTCTTTATTCAGGTTAAACAACAGGAATGCGTTTTTTTTAGTTCTGGACTCTACATGCCGTGTGATGCCGGCTTAGAATAGCATCACCCCATTTGTTGCCCGTGGGAGTCGTAGGAGGCGACTAAGGGACTTGAGGGTGTGTATTGCAGTTTTAGGCGATGGGCTGACAACCTGTCACTATGGCGATACACAATTTTCCGGATGACCCTCAAATGTTTGTCAGACGTGGCGTAAGTCCGTTTTATGCGGCCACTTATGCTCTGCCTACCCCGCAAGGGATTATAGGCGTGATATGTGTTTTTGTGTTTTGTGTGTGGACTCTACAATTTTAGCCCCGGGGCTTTGATATCTACACCTGACTGTGGGGAGCAGGAGCTCACCCGGAAAAGAATGTGAATCACTTGGGTATCAGTAAGCAACTGTTTTATTAGATAACAGGTCGTCATAATGTCAAATTGTCAACCTGTCAGTTCGTCCGCCGGCCAGGATCGTGTCCTCTCCAGCCAGCGTCACTGCCCGAAAAGGTCTTATGAATAAAACCCATACCATACAAACATAGGTTTAAAGAAAGGTTGTTCATGATTTAGAGGACTTCTGATC
>NZ_JBNRJY010000380.1:0-1463 GCF_059414725.1 Wolbachia endosymbiont of Tuta absoluta | reverse complement strand
AGCAGCCATCATTTAAAGAAAGCGTAATAGCTCACTGGTCGAGTCGGCCTGCGCGGAAGATGTAACGGGGCTAAACCATGCACCGAAGCTGCGGCAGCGACGCTTAGGCGTTGTTGGGTAGGGGAGCGTTCTGTAAGCCGTTGAAGGTGGCCTGTGAGGGTTGCTGGAGGTATCAGAAGTGCGAATGCTGACATAAGTAACGATAAAGCGGGTGAAAAGCCCGCTCGCCGGAAGACCAAGGGTTCCTGTCCAACGTTAATCGGGGCAGGGTGAGTCGACCCCTAAGGCGAGGCTGAAAAGCGTAGTCGATGGGAAACAGGTTAATATTCCTGTACTTGGTGTTACTGCGAAGGGGGGACGGAGAAGGCTAGGCTAGCCGGGCGACGGTTGTCCCGGTTTAAGCGTGTAGGGGGTGTGACCTGGTAAATCCGGTTACATACTAACCCTGAGGCGTGATGACGATGCACTACGGTGCAGAAGTAGTTGATGCCCTGCTTCCAGGAAAAGCCTCTAAGCTCCAGGTAACATTAAATCGTACCCCAAACCGACACAGGTGGTCAGGTAGAGAATACCAAGGCGCTTGAGAGAACTCGGGTGAAGGAACTAGGCAAAATGGTGCCGTAACTTCGGGAGAAGGCACGCTGATATGTAGGTGAAGTCCCTCGCGGATGGAGCTGAAATCAGTCGAAGATACCAGCTGGCTGCAACTGTTTAATAAAAACACAGCACTGTGCAAACACGAAAGTGGACGTATACGGTGTGACGCCTGCCCGGTGCTGGAAGGTTAATTGATGGGGTCAGCCGCAAGGCGAAGCTCTTGATCGAAGCCCCAGTAAACGGCGGCCGTAACTATAACGGTCCTAAGGTAGCGAAATTCCTTGTCGGGTAAGTTCCGACCTGCACGAATGGCGTAATGATGGCCAGGCTGTCTCCACCCGAGACTCAGTGAAATTGAACTCGCTGTGAAGATGCAGTGTACCCGCGGCAAGACGGAAAGACCCCGTGAACCTTTACTATAGCTTGACACTGAACATTGAGCCTTGATGTGTAGGATAGGTGGGAGGCTTTGAAGCGTGGACGCCAGTCTGCGTGGAGCCATCCTTGAAATACCACCCTTTAATGTTTGATGTTCTAACTCTGCCCCATAATCTGGGGTGAGGACAGTGTCTGGTGGGTAGTTTGACTGGGGCGGTCTCCTCCCAAAGAGTAACGGAGGAGCACGAAGGTTAGCTAATCACGGTCGGACATCGTGAGGTTAGTGCAAAGGCATAAGCTAGCTTGACTGCGAGAGTGACGGCTCGAGCAGGTACGAAAGTAGGTCTTAGTGATCCGGTGGTTCTGAATGGAAGGGCCATCGCTCAACGGATAAAAGGTACTCCGGGGATAACAGGCTGATACCGCCCAAGAGTTCATATCGACGGCGGTGTTTGGCACCTCGATGTCGGCTCATCACATCCTGGGGC
>NZ_JBNRJY010000379.1:0-1230 GCF_059414725.1 Wolbachia endosymbiont of Tuta absoluta | reverse complement strand
AAATTAGCTGGTGGTGTTGCTGTACTTTATGTAGGTGCTGCTTCTGAAGTAGAAATGAAAGAGAAAAAAGACCGAGTAGATGATGCTTTACACGCTACACGTGCTGCGGTAGAAGAAGGTATTGTTGCAGGTGGTGGTGTTGCGCTATTAAGAGCTAAAAAATCACTGGAAAGCATTCAAGCATTAAACCCAGATGAAAAAACAGGAATTCAGATTGTAGCCCGTGCTATTGAATCTCCATTGAGAACCATTGTTGAAAATGCAGGATTAGAAGGTTCTGTTATCGTAGCAAAAGTTTCTGAAGGAGAAGGCAATTTCGGATACAACGCAAAAACAGATGAATATGTAGATATGTTGGCTGCAGGAATTATAGATCGATCCGCAGATATCCGAATGGGGCAACCCAATACATTGAAGATGTATTACTCCGATAGGAGGGCAAACCCGCTGAACTGAAACATCTAAGTAGGCGGAGGAGAAGAAAACAAAAGTGATTCCGTAAGTAGTGGCGAGCGAACGCGGATTAGCCCAAACCAATGTTGTTTCGGCAATATTGGGGTTGTAGGACCACGACATTTTATGCAAAGCGAATTAGAACAACCTGGAAAGGTTGACCGCAGAAGGTGATAGTCCTGTATAGGTAAGCGATGTAATAGATAGTGGTATCCTGAGTAGGTCGGGGCACGTGAAACCTTGATTGAATCTGGCGGGACCATCCGCTAAGGCTAAATACTCCTGAGAGACCGATAGTGAACCAGTACCGTGAGGGAAAGGTGAAAAGAACCGTGAATAACGGAGTGAAATAGATCGATCATTTACTGCATATTCCTTCAACTTATCAATGAGCGGAGAAGGTTTACAAGTTAAAGTTGCAGATTCCCAAGACGATTTTTCAATATTTGAACAGAATTTCTCTGGGCGTCCAAAAACAGGTGATTTTGCAGCTAAATTTTTCCACAAACTCCAACCTGGGCTTTTACCACTTGTTGTGTTATCCACTTGGGGGATAGGAACAGTAGTATTCGTTCCATAAGAGGTATCTTCTGTCATAGAGCCTGTTGTAATCACAACAAAATCTTGCTCCTTCATCTCGATACGCGTTTCTTGTCCGCCTTGATTGACAAGTAATCCTTTTACTATTTTTCCGTCTATCGTACTGTGTAAATCGACATCATGTACCAAGGTATCCAATCGGATTTGCACCCCTAATTCAGCAAGGTGATTTCGAAG
>NZ_JBNRJY010000378.1:0-372 GCF_059414725.1 Wolbachia endosymbiont of Tuta absoluta | reverse complement strand
TATTCTATTGCTAAACATTAATCGGTTTTCCGAAGGGAAAAATATGTTTTTCCGGGATAAAAAGTAGCCTATGTCACTCTCCAGCCTCTCACCTAACTGCACACCTAAAAAACACTGCATGATATCGCTCTGTTGTAACGTTTGTTAGAATCTTGATAGCTAGATATAAGAAGAAGAACGTCATTAGAAAGAGTGAAATATACTATCTCTTCCATAATTTTGTAAATCTCATGTTCTGATAACTTAAACATATTCACTGGTTTTTATTTCACTTCGATTTGTTTGAGTTTACTAGCTAATAATGCAGCCACCATCCAATACTCGTATCTACATACATACATTTATCACGCCTATATCAGTTACTTGGGAAGC
>NZ_JBNRJY010000377.1:0-630 GCF_059414725.1 Wolbachia endosymbiont of Tuta absoluta | reverse complement strand
CTCCAATTTTCCCCCGCGGTGCAGCAGAATTCCCTGTGAATGCAACATCTTGCACTGCACTCTCCAATCCACGTGCCAAGCGTGGTGAGCAAGGCAATATGATGTCCAGCGGTGGACTGTTGTAGTAGTAGAATACTAGTTAATGAATTATATTAGTTAACTTTTGCACTTACTTAAAATGCTGTTAGAAATAAAAAACGATAATTTTTTTACGAAAGTGTGATTTGCTTTTATACTATTTTATTCCATTGAATAAATAATAATAATTATGTGGTACATAACTTTCTGCGTCCAATTCATCAACTATCTCGAAACGTATCTTCAAGTATTTTCTTCTACCAGCCCGGAGGCCATATATGGTAGTCAGCCAGTTACTCAAGGTTTACGGGCATCAACTAAAACCGGTAAATGAATCTTCCATTACCGATTACCGATTGATCGATCAAGCCTCGGTGGAGTTCCGGTACGTAACCTGCCCAGTTTAAAATCATACTTCTTTAGCGTGTTTGCAAGCTCTATTGCTGGTTTATCTCCTATTCTTCCAGAAGGAGTTGTTTGCTCTCCTATATGAATCACACCACGTAAAAAAGTCCCTGTAGTCAAAACAACTCTGCTTGTCAGTATACGTTC
>NZ_JBNRJY010000376.1:0-1021 GCF_059414725.1 Wolbachia endosymbiont of Tuta absoluta | reverse complement strand
GTTATATTCATTGCAGTTACTGACTTTCATTCTTATTGGCATATTTTTCCTTTGTCGGCTAAATATCTATTTTATAACAAATTCCATCAGTAACTGCCTGTTCTTTCCTTGAGTGGTGCAACAAAGCCTGCTGGAATCCAGTTTTTCGTTTCATCAAATTTAGCATAACTCAAGTTTGCTTATAAATTTTTCTGGATGCCAGTGTCTGGGCACTGGCATGACATTATGGAATTTGAGCTCCAGTGTCAACTACTCTAATGATACCTGATTATGATGAAAGAAATCTAATGATTTATATAAACCCCATAGCATGTCGAACGAAGCTTTTTTTAAGAAAATCTGAATTTTCAACTACCATTAAACCAAGATTTCTCAGAACTTGAGCGCAAAGTATTCTGTTGGAAAATATTCTATTTAGTCCATCAGTTGCAAGTGCCATAGTAAAATTATCAAAGTATCTGTCATATGAAATTTTCTTCAATAGATAATTACTGCCAACATCAATGCCAGAGGATTTTGCAGCAGTTATTTGTCTAATAACACTCTCTACATCTCTCATTCCAAGGTTAAGTCCTTGACCTGCAACCGGGTGGATTGAATGTGCTGCATCGCCAATCAGCAAAATTCTGCTTTTATGCAGCTTTCTTGCAAAAGAAAAACTCAAAGGATAGAATCTTCTTTCACCCTCTAATTCAATTTCTCCCAAATAAGAACCAAATCTTTTTTTGAGTTCTATGACAAATTCCTCTTCGGATAAGCTCATCAGCATTTTTGAAATTTCGCATTTTTCTGTCAAAACTATTGAAGAAGTATAGCCACCTTTCATTGGCAAAATTGCAAATGGACCACCAGGAAAAAACCGCTCTACAGCTAAGTTTTGGTGATGTAATTCATGTTTTACATTAAATACCATGCTATTTTGTTTATAATCAAATTTTATCATTGGTATAGAAAACAACTCTGGCAACCTAGAGTTTTTACCTTCAGCACAGATAAATAGTGATGATATCAATTTTTGATC
>NZ_JBNRJY010000375.1:0-775 GCF_059414725.1 Wolbachia endosymbiont of Tuta absoluta | reverse complement strand
GTACTTTCTGAGGTGATGAATATAATTCCTCGTACAAATCAGTGTTTACTGACTGTAGTATTACTAAAAATGTAAATAAATTCGGATCGATCAAGGAATTTGAACAAATTTCTTGGACTTTGACAGAATTCCTAACGTTGTTTAGGAAAATGGCAAAACCAGGTTCAAAAGATAGTTTTTTTTTTCAATTAAGTGGCGTTATGACTATGCTTGTGTTTACTTTAATAAAAGAATTACTTATAAAGGAATCATGATATAAGTACTTAATAAAAAATTATAAATAATTAAATTAAAAAACAACGTCAAGTCTGTTAGTGAATGTTTGCAAATTGAAAGAATTTTCATTAATGTGGTTAAAGAAATTGGTTTCTTTCAGAATGGGTGGATCGATCGGATATTTTTATTAGGTAATTTTCTTCATTTCAACAGTTGGCCGTAATGTTTCGAGTAACGGTAAGTGCACGCTGTATACGGAGTGGACAATATGCGGATACAAAATAATTGTAATGATAAAAAAGTATTTAGCTATTATTAAGCAGAAAATTATGGAAACTATGCTCGTAAATTCCTTATTATAAATAAATTCAGCTTTAAATTTCCGAAAAGCTTTCATGCCGTTAAAATACGATCGATCTACATACATACATACATACATATATCACGCCTTTATCCCTTGCGGGGTAGGCAGAGCGTAAACGACCGAAAAAACGGCCACTTACGCCACGTCTGACAAACGTTTGAGGTTCATTCGGAAAATTGTGTATCGCCATAGTGA
>NZ_JBNRJY010000374.1:0-12719 GCF_059414725.1 Wolbachia endosymbiont of Tuta absoluta | reverse complement strand
AATTGTTCTAAATCTGCGACCAATATACCCTCTGGATATATTGCCCACTTACTAAGTGTACTGTAAATGCGATCGATCTCTTTATACATAAGGTATAGAGCAAATCACTCAGCTTGTTTTCATCAAATTCAGCTGCAATGATATTTATATCGTCCTGCACAGTTTCATTATGAAGCGTTTTTTCAAATATGATGGAATGCAATTCTTTACATTCGCTCAACGTACAATTTGGAGCGATACCAGCTTCTGTAGGAAAGCTGGAGATTAATTTGTAACAAAAGGCGTGTATAGTTTGAATATTAAGACCAAGATTTTCCAGTTCAGAAAAAAGCCTTCTTGCTCTTGTTAAATAATCTTTATTTTCTCTGGTTACACACTGGGCTAATTGTTCTAAATCTGCGACCAATATACCCTCTGGATATATTGCCCACTTACTAAGTGTACTGTAAATGCGATCCTCCATTTCATTTGCTGCAGCATTGGTGAATGTTAAGCAGAGAATATTTCTCTTATTCTCTAATAGAAGTCTTAATACTCTGTCTATTAAGATCTTTGTTTTACCTGTACCAGCTGATGCACTTACCCATACAGAGAAGTTAGGATTTATGGCATTTGATCTCATTAGGAGTGTATAAAGTTTGACTGAAGTGGCATTTCAAGTATAGTAAATAAGATAGTGTTAGTGAAGATATACAGATGGAAAGTTTTTGTGTAAAGGCTCCTGCAAAGATCAATCTTTTTTTACATATTATAAATAGAGAAGAAAGAGGGTATCATTTAATTGAAAGTTTGGTTGTCTTTGCTAAACTTTCTAATTTTTTAGAGATAAAAGTAGGAGAAAAAAACTTTAGATATGATAACTCTACAGTTGAATTTGTAAATTCTGAGTTTAGAATAAATTATCGATATAATACTATAACGAGAGCAGTGAGTCTACTGCTTAGGCATGCTCCTGTACGCACTAAAGTCACTGTGAAGGTTGTAAAAAATGTACCAATTGCTGCGGGATTTGGTAGTGGTTCCTCAGATGCTGGAGCTGTGATACGCATGCTGGGAGAGCTTTGGAACATTGATAGGCAATTTTTAAATGATATAGCTTTAAGCGTTGGTGCTGATGTACCTGCAAGTATAGATAGTAAGCCAGTTTTTGTCAGAGGTGTTGGTGAGGAATTATGCCCCATTAAACAATGCTCTTTACCCACAAGTCTGGTACTTGTGAAACCGAAAAAAAAGTTTTTGAATACATCAGAAGTATTTTCCAAGTATAAAGAGGATTTCTCTCAGCCAATTAAGTGGAGTGATAACACTGAGGAGAATTTGTTAGAGCTTCTTAAAGAGACAAAAAATGACCTGCAAGAAGCAGCAATAAGTCTTGTACCTGAAATTCAGAATGTAATATCAACACTAGAGTCACAAGAAGGCTCTATACTTTCTCGTATGTCAGGTAGTGGTGTAGGGTGTTTTGGAATGTTTGATAGTGAAGAAAGTGCAAAAGCTGCAGCGGCAAATATCAAAAAGGAATATCCAGAATGGTGGGTGTGCGACACGGAATTAATGGTTTGATTTATGCCCTTAATTTCCAAGAAGAAAAATCTTATAGATGGTTACAGGGAAGAAAGATTTTGGGTAAATAATCAAGAATATCATGGCTCAATTATAATTTTTCCTGAAAAGGTGATTGAATTGAAAGAAAGTGATATAAATAACAAGGAGTATTTTAAATCTTTTTTAACAGAGGAAATAGAGATTTTGATAATAGGTACTGGTAAGATACGCGATTGTTCAATGAAGTCTTATCTTATGGAGCAAAAGAATTTAAATTTTGAATTTATGACGACGGGTTCTGCATGCAGAACCCATAACGTTTTAATATCTGAAGATAGATTTGTTGTCAGTTATCTGATAGCATGTTAGAGATATTTACACAGAGTTTTTTTATAAACAGTCTAATTGCGGTAATTATGATTAGCCTAGTCACAGGAGCTCTAGGGTCATTTATGATATGGCAAAGGTTATCGTATTTGGGTGATAGTTTGTCCCATTCTTCATTGCTTGGTATTGCACTTGCTTTGATCTTTAATATCAGCCCATCGGTAAGTATAATGCTCATTGCAATTATGTTTGCTATACTACTTTCTCTTAATTTTAATAAATTATACTCTGCTGATACGATATTGAACATAGTTACCAATGTAGTTTTATCATCGAGTTTAATACTTATGTCTTTTCTTCCATCAGGTAATAATAGTATTATTAGCTCACTTTTTGGTGACATATTAATGATTGACCAAAGTAATATAATATCAATTTTTCTAACCTCCGTAATAGTTACTTTGATATTAATATTTAGATGGCGCTATTGGCTGATGATTTCGATTAATCAAGATTTGGCAACAGTTGAGAAAGTAAATGTTAATTTTGTTAGGCTAGAATTTTTGATTATACTCGCTATCTTTATTGCAATTTCTGCTCAATTAATAGGAATATTACTCATTGCTGCATTTTTGTTAATACCTGCTGCATCAGCAAGACTCATTTCAAAAACTCCAATGCAAATGATTATTGTTGCAACAGTTTTTTCTGTGATTTCTGGAGTATCAGGTTTGATATTATCTGCAAGTTTTGACTTATTAACTGGACCTGCAATTATACTTATCGCAGCTGTGTATTTAATCATTGCTTATTTTATAAGATTGGTGTTAAGTAGATTGACTTAATTTTGGTCTCGGAAGTTCATAATTCATTAACAAATGAGTGTAACTATCTGAGCGTAAAGTAGTTTTTGCTACGTTGTTTTTATGTGCTAATTGTTAATTTGTGGAGTGAAAGATATGGCCGAAGGATTTTTTTCTAGATATATAGGACAGCCTATAAAAAATTTTTATAATTATGTTACGGGAAAGAAAGAAGTGTCTGATGATATGCAGAATACAGCAAATCAAGAAAGCTCAGAATTGTTGGAAACTGATGTGCAATCAAATGATGTACCACCAAATAGTGATAATATAATATAGATGGCATGAGAATCACGCCATCTAAAGTTAAAAAATTCCTTGAGAAACCCGATACTTTAAGTGGTGTATTAATTCATGGGAGTGACAATAGTAAGGTCGATATTTTTGTACAGGAAATAATTGCCAACTTGAATGAGTATTCAGTTCAGGTGATGGATTTTGCAGTAGTGAATAAGTCGCCTGGCTTGTTATTTTCCGAGTTGGCAAACATTTCGATGTTTACTAAAAAAAGGTTAGTTAAGCTGATAAATGTCAGTGGAAGTATATCTAAAGAGTTAAGAAACATATTGGATCATAATATAGGCGATCATTATATAGTAATGATAGCAAATGATCTTCCATATAGTTCTACAACTAAAAGTTATATGGAAAGCTCAAAAATTTTCGGTGTCATTACCTGCTATAAGGACAGCGGTAGTAATCTTTGTGATATTATATCAAGTTACTTGAAACAAAATGATATAGAGTGCACAAGTGAGATAATCTACCACTTGCAGTCTTATTTTAATCATAGCAAACTGCCTATATATTCAGAGCTTGAAAAATTAGTTTTATATCTAGGAAAAAGAAAAGATCTTAAACTTGCTGATATAGATCTATGCTTTTCAACCTCCGGCAATGATTATGTTACACTTGATAATCTGTGCTCTGCAATAGTGAGTAAAGACATGGGACAATTCATCAAAATTTCCGATGTATTGATATTACAAGAGAATTTTTCACCGATAGCATTAATCCGTATTATATCAAATTATTTTCTACGGCTAGAAAGCGTTTTGCTGTTAATACAAAATGGAATGAATGAACAAGCTGCAATTGACCAGCTGAGTCCTCCATTGTTCTTCAAACAATTGCAGAGTTTTAAATCTCATTTGAAAAGTTTGCAACTTTCAGAACTTAAGAAGATCTTAGAAAATTTGATGAGCTTGGAAGTGACTTGTAAAAGAACTGACTTGGACCATAAAATGATCTTTCAGCATGAGATTAACTATTGGTGTTATTCGTTCAGCAGAGTAGTAAAATAAGGTAGACGAGAAAAAACAACTAAATGTTGTCATGAAAGTAGCTGACACTGGGATGGCTTTGTTGCATCACTCAAGTAAAAAGAGCTAGCAGTTACTGACAAAATTCACTATAAGACAAGCATTTAACCTACGAAAGAAAAATATGTCACAAAAAATGAGAGTCAGTAACTGCCATGAATATAACAAATTTCTCCAAGAGAGGGGAAATATTTTTCATTTTATTAATGAAGCAATTGAGAATTGGTACGAAAAAGGTCCAAAAATGGCTGGTGGCAACTATATTTATAGCGATAAAGTTGTGATTTTAGTGCATATAGTCGCTAATCTCTTTAGAATTGGCTTAAGACAAACGGTAGGGTTTATAGAAGGGTATTTGCAGCAAATAGGAAAAAATTTGCAGATTATCAGCTATTCACAAGCTTCAAGGAGGTTTAGAAAACTCAATATTAAGATCAGTGACTGTAGAGTTAACAAAAATGATACGGAAGGTATTGAAATTGCCATAGATAGTACAAGTATCAGATAATACCCCTGGTCACAGTAAGGAAAATAGCGAAGTATCGCAGTTATAAACAGGTAAGAAAGCTGCATGTAATGCTGGAGATAGGTAGCAAAAAAGTCATAGCTGCAAAATATAGTAGAGGAGTTTATTCTGATCATTACGGAACCTGTGATCTTATTGAAAGAGTTGAAGCTCAATATAAGCACACTGTATGGAGATAGGGCATATAACCGAAAGAAATTATATAAATTGTGCAATGAACTTGGGATAAAGACAAAAATTCCTCTGCAAAATAATGCAGTAGAGCATCCAAAGTTAGACTATATGGCAGAGAGAAATGCTGCAATTAGACTAATAAAGTCATATGATAAAGATAATATAAAGATGTGGAAAAGGCAAATAAACTACGGAAAAAGATCTTATATAGAAAGTTTTTTCTCGCGACTGAAACAAATATTCGGATTTAATTTTCGTAACAAATCTGAGGTTAATCGTGAAAAGGAACTGCTACTCAAGTGTTATTTGCTTAACAAATTTACTGATTTTGGTATGGCTAAATTTGAAATAGTTACATGAATTTGTCGTAAATCACCACTACATGAAGTGTTATGCAACAAAGCCCACTGGGATCCAGAAATATGGGATATGTATAGAAGTTATTTTAAAATACAACGTTTTGGCGAGATTATGGATTCCAGTGTTAGCTACTTGAATGACAGGAGCAGAAACTGGAATGACAAGAAATCTAATATTTTCACATTTCCTGAACAATGCTTATTGGTGTCATTCAAAATACATTCGGTGCATTTAAACCTTTTGTATAATTCTTTGGCTTTCTTCTAACCTTGCAATAATGCTCTCTCTACCGATAAAAATTAATAATTTAGCGAGTTCTGGACCTGTTTCTGTTCCTGTTAAAGCGAGGCGCAACTGCATAAATAGATCTTTTGCCTTTATATCAATTGTCTGTCGAATATTTTTAACCCACTCTGATAATGTGTTTTCATTACAATCACCTTGAGGTAATGTGCTTAGCGCTATTTTTATAAACTCTTTATTAAGAACCACAGGTTCTATACCAAATTTGCATATTTTCCACCATTTGGCCACTTCAGAAAACTTTTCTATATTACTCCTTATAAAATACCAAAACTCTGAGCCAATTTGACTTAAACGATCTTGCACCATTTCAAATGGCATTTGTTGTAGCACTTTGCTATTTAGCTTATACATTTCACTCAAGCTGAATTGTAAAGATGCTGAACTAAATTTTTTGATATCAAATGAGTCAATTAAAGACTGCATATCAATATAAGCTTCTATCGGATCAGATGTTCCAAGCTTTGCTAAATAGCTAGTTAGCGCCATTGATTCAATCTCATCTTCTCTTATGGACTTAATATCCAGCCCGCCTTTCCGTTTCGATATTTTGCTATCATCAAAGTGTAGTAAGGGAAGGTGGGCAAAGATAGGAATTTTCGCTTTTAATGCTTGAATCATTTGAATCTGAACTGCGGTATTAGTTACATGATCTTCCCCACGTACAACATGGGTTACATTAAAGTCAATGTCATCAATAACAGAAGGTAGCATGTACGTATAAATTCCATCTTCTCTTTTTACTACAGGATCGCTGATATGAATTGTTGCAATATTTATTTCGCCTTTAACTTCATCATTCCATTTTACAGTTTTATTTCTATCCAATTTAAATCTGAAATGTGGTTTTCGTCCTTCTTGCTCATAACGAATTTTCTCTTGCTCAGTTAAAAGCAACGCACCTTTATCGTAAACAGGGGGAAGACCTTGTTTTAATTGCAATTTTCGTTTAGTGTCTAATTCTTCTCTTGTTTCATAACATGCATAAATATGACCTTCTTTCATTAACTGTAAGAACACCTCGTTATAGCGCTCAAAACGCTCTGATTGCTTAAAACTTGAATTCCAATTTATGCCAATCCATTTTAGGTCTTCTATGATATTATCTACATATTTGATATCTGAACGCTCAAGATCAGTATCATCAAAACGTAGTAAAAATTTTCCATTTTGATTACGTGTGTACATCCAACAAATGAGTGCAGTGCGTATGTTTCCTACATGTAGGTAGCCAGTTGGGCTTGGAGCGAATCTTGTTAGCATTTAAATGATTACTTTAGTTTATTTTAATTTTATATAAATGTACTGCTAAAGCAAGATTCTTCTTTGTCTTGGTGTTAGTTGCTACAAAGTACAGCGAACATGAAACCTTTTTGTTAGAGTTCCATGATCTGCCTAAAATACTCTGAAAGCACGGCTTTAGTTATTTACTCTAAATATATTATACGTATACTTGTTATTAAATTAAATTTGAAATGATAAGAAATGAGTGAATTTAAATCAATCCGCAATATTGCAATAATTGCACACGTTGACCACGGAAAAACTACTTTACTTGATAACATGTTAAAACAAAGTGGCACGTTTCGTGAGAATCAAGAAGTTCAAGAACGAGTGATGGATAGTGGTGATCAAGAACGTGAACGTGGGATTACAATACTTGCAAAATGTACGTCAATAATGTGGGGTGATGAGAAAATCAATATCATTGATACACCAGGACATGCGGATTTTGGTGGAGAAGTGGAAAGGGTGCTCTGCATGGCAGATGGTGTATTACTACTGGTTGATGCTGCAGAAGGTCCAATGCCACAGACTAAGTTTGTGTTGTCAAAAGCACTAAAGGCAAATTTAAAACCGATTGTGATAATCAATAAGGTTGATCGACCAGACAGCAGAATTGATGAAGTACTAAATGAAATATATGAGTTATTTTTTAACCTTGATGCAACCAACGAGCAACTAGATTTTCCAGTACTCTATGCTTCAGGTAGAAATGGTTGGTGTGCTAAGGAGCTATCTGATGAGAGAAAAGATTTAAGCCCATTATTTTCAACGGTGATAGATTACATAAAACCTTCCGTTTATGATCAAAATGCACCTTTTGCTATGCTAGTTACTTTACTTGAATCTGATAAATTTCTTGGCAGAATATTGACAGGAAAGATTTACCAAGGAATCGCGCAAGTTAACTCAGATCTTAAGGTAATTGATCTTGATGGTCAAGTGGTTGAGCGAGGGAGATTAACTAAGTTACTCTCATTTTCTGGCTTAAAACGCGTTCCAGTAGAGCAAGCTGTAGCTGGTGATATCATTGCCATTGCAGGACTTGAGAAAGCTTCAGTTTCAGACACTATAGCAGCACCAGAAGTTACAACTGCGATCAGCTCAACTCCAGTTGACCCGCCAACAATGGCGATTACTATAAGCGTGAATGACTCACCTTTTGCTGGGCAAGAGGGAACAAAACTTACCTCAACTGTTATAAAAGATCGTTTATATGCAGAAGCAGAAACAAACGTTGCAATTACTGTAACTTTGGCTCCAAGTGGTGAAGCATTTGAAGTAGGTGGACGTGGTGAGTTGCAGCTTGGGGTACTGATTGAAAATATGAGAAGGGAAGGTTTTGAACTTTCAGTTTCACGGCCTCGAGTGCTGTTTAAAGAAGAAGATGGCAAAAAACTTGAACCTATAGAGGAAGTAGTAATTGATGTAGATGATGAGTATAGTGGAATCATCATGGAAAAACTTAGCTTTCGAAAAGGTGAAGTAACTGACATGAGACCTTCTGGTAGTGGCAGAACTAGGTTGACATTTTTAGTGCCATCAAGGGGATTAATTGGCTATCAAGGAGAATTTTTAACTGATTCTCGCGGCACTGGTATAATCAACCGTTTATTTCACAGTTATGCTCCACATAAAGGTTCAATTTCCGGAAGGCGTAATGGGGTTTTAATTTCAACAGACAAAGGCGAAGCAGTAGCGTATGCAATTTTCAATCTGCAAGATAGGGGAATTATGTTTGTTAAGCCACAAGATAAGGTATATTGTGGTATGATTGTCGGTCAGCATAGTCGTGACAATGATTTAGAAATAAATGTACTTAAAGGTAAGCAATTAACAAACGTAAGAGCTTCAGGTAGCGATGAAGCTATAAAGCTTACTCCACCAAAAATAATGACACTGGAGGATATGATAGCATATATAGACGATGATGAATTGGTAGAAGTAACTCCAAAATCTATACGTTTGCGTAAGAAGTTCCTCGATCCAAATGAACGTAAACGTGCAGGAAGGGCGAAGAATAAAGAGTAATCAACGTTCCTGATAAAAAGCTGGATGAGCTACTCGGATAACACCATCATAAAGGGAACCAGTGTCAGTTACTTGAGCAGGTACTGGGATGACAAGAGAAGGCTACAAAGGTGTCATGCAAGTAGCTCATCCAGCTTTTTTATAATCATCGAAAACATTGTATTTTAACATTACTTTTATACTTATAAGTTTCTAGGCACTGGATTTGTTGTAGACTTACTCTATCACTTTACCCTCTTATTTTACCACTCTCCTGCCTATATATTTTTATATGAGGATTTTTGCAAAAGTTTCGCATTTTTTGTAACATGATTTTCAGTATGTGTAACCTAAATGCAAATTGATCACGAAACTAGTGTAATTATTGAGGCCATAGAGAAATTTGGTGGTGAGGCAAGGCTTGTTGGTGGATGTGTTAGAGATTCAATTTTACAGCGTGACATTCACGACATCGATCTTGCTACTAATCTGCTGCCTAATCAAGCAGTTAAAGCGTTAAAACTCCGTAATATAAAAACTATTCCAACTGGCTTAAAACATGGAACTATTACTGCGATTTTAAATAAAAGATCCTTTGAGATTACAACGCTAAGGCATGATGTAAAGTGTGACGGTAGACATGCGAAGGTAGAATTTACTAATGATTGGCAAGCTGATGCTTCAAGGCGCGACTTTACGTTTAATGCTCTTTATGCGGACAAGCATGGCCATATATACGACTACTTTGGTGGCATTCAGGACTTAAAAACACGAAAGTTAAACTTTATAGGTAACGCTGAAGATAGGATTAAGGAAGACTATCTACGTATTTTAAGAGCGTTTCGTTTTCACGCTAAAATATGCATAGGAGATTTAAGTGATGAAATATTGGATGTGTGCAAAAAGCATTCACACATGATTCAAAACCTCTCTGGAGAGAGAATAAGAGAAGAAATATTTAAGTTGTTGGAATGCAATGATCCTGCTCCAACACTTAAGAGCATGCAAAAATCTGATGTTTTACAAAAAATCATTCCAAAAGAAGTAAAATGTGAAATTTTATCTTCACCACTTCTTATCAACACTAAACCTCTTACAAAACCCTCAGCGTATGTCCATACGCCTTTCCTAGATCCCACAATCGATGCACTAACAAAATTAGCTTTGCTTCTTAGGACTGCCGAAGATAGAGTTAGTCTTGGAGAAGAAGTGAGCAAGTTTTTACGTCTTTCAAATAAGCAAAAGAAAAAGCTATTATTTTTATTATCAAACAATATTAAAACAGAGCTTTCAGAAAAAGAGCAAAAGAAATACATATCTTTATTTGGTAAGGAATTATATTGTGACTTAATGAAGATTTGTGGTATTGAGTCTGGAATAAATGTTGATGAGTATATTTCATTTGCTAAGATGTTTAACATTCCAAAATTTCCTTTATCTGGTGATGATTTAATAACTATAGGTCATCAACCAGGGAAAAGTTTAGGTAGAAACTTGGAATTGCTACGACAACATTGGGAAGACAGCTCCTACACTTTAACAAAGGAGGAGCTGATACTTTATGCTAAAAGTTTTATCTAGACTTTGCTTCTTGCTTCACACTTACCGGAGTGCTATTAGTGTGACTCATGGAAGAGTTAGGTGTGTATTCTTTTTTAGCTTTATCTGTTAATTCATATTCATTGTTTTCTTTTGAAGTTTGAACGCACATTTTCTGATCTGGAGATAAAAATTTATCTCGTATGCTTGATGCTAGTTGTAACAACTCGATATTACTTGAAAAAAATTCCATTCTACCTTTTATTAACTCCTCCGAAACAATTTCTTGGAGATTGCTATTATCTTTGCTATAAAAGTTGTTCAAGACAGAATCTGTAATTGCATTAGCAGCTTCCTCATCCCAACTTAAATTTTTCATGCATTTTTTAATAGAAAGTAACAGCTTGTCTTTTAACACACCATCACGTAACTCCTTATCTATATTTCCAATATTACAATATTTTTTGACAACTCCTTTAACTTCAGCTTCTATGATCTCACTTGCTAATTTTTTCAAATTATTTTTTAATAATTCAAGTAACTTATTGCTTTCAAATTTACCATCACTTTGATTTGATAGAGATTTTATAGTTTCACCAAGCACGTTATGGCAAAAGTGTTTTCCTTCAAGTTCAGGAAAACCTTTTTTCAACTCTCTATTTTTATGAGATAAAAATTCCTTGAGCTTCTTATTACTGAAAAGATTATAAGAACCATTTGAAAAGCTTGACTTCATAGAATGAAAAAGTGTTTTTTTTGTAGTAGATGCTATACTAATTGCATCTACCTCTTTAGTTTTTTTATCCATATCTTCTAACTTTGTATCAACATTTCTCTTCTCTTTTTTCAATTCCAGTAACTCTTGATTATTTAACTTTAGTTGTTTCTGTAACTGTTCTTGCGCAACTGACAAATTTTCCTTTAAGCTATCTATTTTAACTAACAGACCTCTTTTTTCTTCCTGTGGTTTTGTAATATCAGCTTTCGCTTGATATTCTGCTTGCTTACGTTCCTCTTGTAACTGCTCAATCTGCTTCTCTTGCTTTGCAAGTTCTTCTTTTAACATTTCTGTCAGATTCGAATGAGTTTCCTTTAAGCTATCATCTATTCCCGCTGATTCCCACTCTTTACTTTTTTCTAATGCCTGTACTTGTTCTTGTAGACTAGTAATCTTACTTTCTAATTCTTTTTTCTCTGTTTCAGTAGCATTTAGTTTACTAATTGAATCACTTTTGTCTTTCTCTAATTGTTGTTTAAGATTCTCTACTTCAGCATCTTTTTCCTTAGCTTGTTCTTTCAATTCATTAATTTCACTTTCTAAATCTTGTTTCTTTTTTTCAATGGTATTTAGATTAGTCTTTTCTTGCTCTAATTGTTGCTGAGCACTTTCCAATTTTTTTTCTAAATTTAGTATTTTTTCCTCAGCTTGTGTGAATTCTGCTTGTTTCTCCTTAAGTTGATTTTCTAATTGCTTTATTTTAGTATCAGACTCGTTGTTTAACTTACTCAATTTACTATTAAGTTCTGTGTTTTGCGCTCTTAGGCTTTCATTATCTTTCTTCACAGTTTCATTTATATCTTTATTTTCACGAAATGAATTTATCAAATCGTCTTGCTCTTTTATTTTTTGGTCTTTTGTAAATATAGTTTGCTGTTGTGCATTATTTTTATTCTCCATTTCCTTTTTCTCTTGTTCTAATCTTTCATTTAATTGCGTTAAACTACCTATTTTCCCATCTTTTTCTTCTACCCTTACTGAGAGCATTTCTATTTTATTTGCAAATTCTTTGCTGCACTCAATTAATTCTTTCTGCAAATGTAATATCTCCTCAGACTTTTCCTTGAACTGTGCTAAAAATTCTTCTCCTCTTTTTTGTGCAATTTTTACCAATTCACTATAGTTCTTTTTAAGTCCTGCAAGTTTAGACTTTAACTCTTCATTTTCTAATTCTAAGTCTTCAATCTGCTGTGCTTGTGCTGCAAAAAATTTAGCAAATATTTCTTTTTCCTCTCCTAATGATTTTACTTGTTCTTTAAGTTTAGTAATTTCTTTCTCTTTTTTAGTTAATTCCTGATTTAAATTTGACTGATTTTCCTCCTTCTTACTACCTTCTTTCAACTTTTCTTTTAATCTCTCATTTTCATCCTTCAATTCCTTTTCTCTGTTCGTATTTAAATGATCGATCGTTGGATGACTCGGTGTTCCACACGAAGAGGAGAGAGACTAGCTATTACTAATTTCTAGCAGAAATTAGTAACAGCTAGTTAAGTTAACTAGCTGTTACTAGCTGTTACTAATTTCTGCTATAAAAGCTCCATGTTATCTTCTATATTATGTGTGACAAATTTTATTGCAAACGGTTCAGTAGTTTTTGCGTGAAGAAGTTTATCTGAAGCTTACCCCAAGTTGTTCAGTTTTCATGTGTTTTTTTTTTTTTTTTTTTGTTGTGGACCCTACGATTTTGA
>NZ_JBNRJY010000373.1:0-303 GCF_059414725.1 Wolbachia endosymbiont of Tuta absoluta | reverse complement strand
TTTATCGTTAAAGAAGATACGGGCGTTTATGTTGGAAAAAACGCTTGTTTTTGACCTTATCAAAAAAGACCTCATAGGGTATTTCCTGTGATCGATCGGGGCGCCGGTAGCTCAGTAGCAGAGCAAGGGGATGGTACTCCACAGGTACCGGGTTCAATCTCTGGCCTACGCGAACATTTTTTATTTTTTTTATTTTCATTTATTACTTGTTCATGTCAGCTATAAATAATTATCGCGGCAAATAGAGGTAGAGTCAGGCGCGCTATTATCAAACTACAGGTAAAAATTTACAGGTGAAATTCG
>NZ_JBNRJY010000372.1:0-458 GCF_059414725.1 Wolbachia endosymbiont of Tuta absoluta | reverse complement strand
TGAACAATAAAGAATTATTGTATTGTATTGTATTGTATTGATAGTAGATCTCATAGTTAAGTGCAATTGTATCATTGAAGTGTTAGAAACTCCCACGTTTTCAGTAGATCTCGTTATTGACACTGATAATTTTCAATGCTAAGAGGAAAACGACAACAGAAAATACCGTAATAAAGTTAATACACACTAAAACACTTAGATGATAATTATGTTTGCATGAATATTCATAAGCCTTGTATGGTACATCACAGCATTCTCCCCCTTATATTCTAACAACTTGTCTACACTAATATTATAAATTCGAAAGTAACTCTCTCTGTCTGTTACGTTTTCACGCCTAAACCACTGAACCGATTATAATACAGTTTGACATAATCATAGACAGGAACCTAAGAAAGGACAGGCTACTATTTACCGCAGGAAAATCTATCAATCCCACGTTAAATTGTAATATCGAA
>NZ_JBNRJY010000371.1:0-738 GCF_059414725.1 Wolbachia endosymbiont of Tuta absoluta | reverse complement strand
ATAGTAGGGAGGCCTAAGTCGATGTGGAGGTTGGCGTTACGCATGTACCAGGGCGCCCCGGTAGCTTTGCGCATGAAACGGTTTTGGATGACCTGCAGCATTTTCAGATGTGAATCGAAGGTGTGAGCAAAGGCTACGCTGCTGGCGTAGGTCATAATAGGCCTTACGCAGGTGGTGTAAATTCTCACCTTATTTCTAAGGGAGAGTTTGCTCTTTTTGTTCAACATCGGATGTAATCTGCAAAGTTAGTTTCATGACATAGGGCAAGTGCCCACTGGTTGTGATTTTAGACGTTTCTATGAAATTGAACCTTCTGACTTCTGTAGGTGCAAAACAGGTATTACAATGATTTATGCCAAGACTTATAACATAAATAATTTTCAATCAAAAGATCACAGCACTATTATCGGTGTTAAATTAATATACTTAATAGATATCAAAATGGCTGTTAAGTAAGATTTAAAGCCTTTTAAATGCAGTCGTGACTGAACGACAATAAGTTGTAACTAGCGTTTCCGCCCGCGGTTTCACTCGCGCATTATTTTTTCGTGCAGAACACCAAGTAAATAAAAATGAAAAATGAAAATGAAATAACTTTATTCAATGTAGGATAGCATTATCACTTATTGACGTCATGATCGATCGCATAGAGGCCGGTACTTATGCTTTGGCTGCTGTCATTACCGACGGCAAGCTAAAGTTAGGGAGAGTAAGTCTATCTGATATAGGATGTATTGC
>NZ_JBNRJY010000370.1:0-486 GCF_059414725.1 Wolbachia endosymbiont of Tuta absoluta | reverse complement strand
GTAACTCACGATGAAATTATTTCAGCTTATAATTGTACGCATAATGAACTGAAGCTTTACAATAGCATCACCCCATTTCTTTGCCGTGGGTGTCGTAAGAGGCAACTAAAGGATTTGAGAGTTGCATGTGTTTTGCAATTTTAGGCGATGTTCTGAAAAGCTGATCGATCAATTTTATTTATGTCAGTCACTCAGAATAAAATGTGTTATTCGTCACGTCAGACTCATTATTGTAAAGGAGCCCACAATGCTCAATGGGGTTTTACTCGAGCGTCAGAGACCTTAACATAAGATCGATCCTTAAAGACCCATCCTCTCCTGATTATCTTCGCTCCCGTTTCCACGTTTTACCTCCTGATCGATCGGGGTGCGCGCACGCACACCACTTTGAAATGCCGTTCCGCCGTTTAAAAACAAATATAGCTTAAGACCTAAATGCATAGATAAAAAGGTTCATATTTCAAAAAATAGGCTGTTGTTTCATAC
>NZ_JBNRJY010000369.1:0-5229 GCF_059414725.1 Wolbachia endosymbiont of Tuta absoluta | reverse complement strand
ACTTTCTTATTATATCAAGTTTAGTTTCATAGTCTGCTTGATTAAGCTCTCTCAGAGGAAAAACTTTCTACACTGTTTGTGATAAAATCTAATTCTCTCTGTAGACTCTTTTCATCGATAGCTTCTTCCCTTTGATCGATCACCTGCTTCTTTAAATGCATTATGCAAGCGTTTTGATATATCGCTAGAAGGTAGAGAGTTACACGGAGCATTAGTTGATGCTCAATTGCTTGCAAAGGTCTATGTTGAGCTTACAGGAGGATTGCAAACCTTTTTATTTAATAATGAATGTGCTCAGGACAATAACTCTACGTTTATTCAACATAAAGTGCGTAATTTAGCTCGCAGAGAACATTCACCAAGTATTAAAGAAATTGATGAGCATAAGAAATTGTTAGATAAAATTAACAACCCACTTTGGAAGGAATATATTGAATCAATCAACTAATCAATATATGATTTAACTTTATTGGAAACGCTTTAATGATAAAGTTTATAAGGTTATTGTCTAGTTTGCTAATAACAGTAGCAGCTATCTTCTTAGGTTATTGTTATTTTACTAAGCAAGGCATATTTGTTTCACAAAATACAGAAATTAAAATAGGTGGGGATTTTTCTTTGATTAACCAAAACGGGCAAATAGTACGCAGTAGTGATTTCAAAGATAAGTATATGATGATTTTTTTTGGATTTTCCTCATGTAAAAGAATTTGCCCTATGAACCTTGGAATAATTTCAGAAACACTTGCAAAGTTAGACGAGAAAACTGACAACAAGCTACAAACATTTTTTATCACAGTTGATCCTGAGCGCGATAATACAGAAAGGCTTAAAGAATTTCAGCAGCAATTTGACCATAGAATACAAATGCTCACTGGTGAAAGACAAAAAATAGATGAAGTAGTTGCAAAGTATAAAGTATATGCAAGTAAAGTAGATGGAGAAGAGGAAATTAACCATTCTTCAATGATATACCTTATTAGCCCTGAAGGAAAATATGTCACACACTTTGTAGCTGATTTAAATTCAGATGAAAGTCAATCTGATAAGATTCTGGCTGAGATAAAAAAATATGTAAGCTGAACTAAAGAGCTTAGCTTACTTTAAATTTATGCTAACAGCTATTTTGATTAAACTAAGTCGTTTTTTTAATTTTTTCTAGGATCAACTCAGCAGCTTTTTGTTCAGCAATTTTCTTACTAGGAGCGCATGCAGAAACTTTGTCATAACTCTCTATGCAAACTGATATAGTAAATTCAGGATTGTGTGCTGGTCCAGTTTGTTTTACAAGCTCATACTTCGGTAAAGGTAATTTATTTCTCTGAGTCCATTCTTGCAGTGAAGTTTTAGGATCTTGAGGAGGATCGAGGATGTCCTTAGCTAGCTTTTCCCAATGTCGGATAATAAATTTCTCAACACTCTCAAGTCCGCCGTCAATATAAATTGCACCTATTAGTGCTTCAAGCGAATTTTCTAAATTTTTTAAGTTACATTTTCCTCCGTTACAACGTTCACTATTATTCATGATAATAAAGTTACCTAACTCTATTTCTTTAGCAACATTAGCAATGGTACTGCCACAAACTAAATCCGTTTTTCTTTTTGCCAATGCTCCTTCTTTTTCTTCAGGAAACATTTTAAACAGCATAACAGACACAACCATATTCAAAACACTATCGCCCAAAAACTCTAGCCTTTCGTAGCTTACAACCTGGTCTTCGCTATTTCTCTTATTTACGCTTGGGTGAGTTAATGCCTCTTCTAATATTGCATAATCTGTAAATTTGTAATTAATAACTTTAGATATTGTATCGTTCAAAACTCTCATATTAATCATTCAATAGAAAAGCACTCTCTATCATACCTCTACACTAAAAAGTTAGCTCTACTTTACTAAAACAATATCAATAACTTCCAAAATTAATGTATACAACCCACTGCTTCAGTAATGTTACTAAATCCATCTCTTTTTACCAATTCTGCAAGCTCCAGATTGATTTTGTTCACAACTTGATGCCCCTGGTATACAAGAGCAGTGTACAGTTGTACTAAAGAGGCTCCTGCCTTTATTTTTTCATATGCATCAACACCACTTGAAATTCCTCCGCATCCTATCAATAGAATTCTGCTTTTAGTAAGCTTGTACATGTCACTCAATAACTCGGTTGAAAGTTGAAATAATGGCCTGCCGCTCAACCCACCACTCTCATTATAGTAAGAATCTCGACTTATCGTAGTGTTGCTTACTATTAAGCCGTCAATTTTATATTCTAGTGTAAGCTCAGCGATATTTTCTTTTGTTTGCTGATCTATATCTGGAGAAATTTTTAATATTATCGGTATGGATTCAGAGCTATCGATTGATTTCCGGGTTAGAGTGATAGATTTCAACAATTTGGATAATTCTTGTTTATTGTGCAAATCGCGCAAGTTAGGTGTGTTTGGGGATGAGATGTTCAGTACTATATAATTGCTCTTTCCATATACTATCTTTATTAAGTCAACATAATCGCTGATTTGGTCCTTTGATGTACTGTTTCTTCCTATATTTATACCAAAAATACAATTACCAAGTTTAGTTTCACTTATCTGTTTAAGAAAATAGTCTACTCCTTTATTATTAAATCCCAATCTATTAATTATTCCTTCATCTTTAATTAATCGAAAAATTCTCGGTTTTTTGTTTCCATATTGGGGATGTTTAGTTACAGTACCAGCCTCAATAAATCCAAAACCAAATGAGAGCATCGGCTTTACAACTTCCGCATTTTTATCAAAACCTGCAGCAAGACCTACAGGACTCCTAATTTTATCACCAAAAAAGTTTACATTTAAAGACTTAGGTAGTTCTATAGGTTTCCTACAGGGCATCTTTTTTAACGCCGTTATTACCAAGGAGTGAGCGATTTCAGGCGGCAGTAAAAACAATAAATTACGTAATATCATTTTGTAAAACACTTTGCTTATTTTTAGTTTATTTTTTACCATGCAACAAGAATAACTTAGAAAGCTTGAGGTTTATCAAAATAGTAAGTATATAGTTTCTATGGGTAGTAAAAACTAATTTTTCTGAAGGGAAACCAGAACTTGATCAGTATTTTCATCTACTAATTCGAGGTAGCCAAATTTGTTAATTTGAGATTTTATTAGTATAGGAATCTTATTTCGATTTAAATAAAATCCCTGTTTTGATTGTTTATTAATCCGCAACCTTACATCCCCATTTTTCCAAGCAAGCATCTTATTTATTCCAGATTTTTCTTTACAATTATCTTCATTTACAAATCCTAAGTATTCATCTTCTGAAGAAGATATTGCAATCTCGCATATTCTATACCCTACCCAATTCCCTAGATATGGATCAGTATCGTCTTTTTCGTGAAGCTTGAACTCTCCTTTGACATATTCCCATGGAGCTTTTGCATCACCTACCTTTTTTAGAAAGAGTACGTCCTGATCAAAGTTTATAATGGTCCTTGTATGAAATGTTGTTAAGCTTGTGTCCCATAATAGTTTTTCTGTGATGCTAAAATGCTCTTTATCCTTTTGCATATTTTGAAATGATACGATTATCACATCTGCTCCAACTTCTCTTCCATAGTTAACATATTGACTAGCACGCCCATGTTTGGCTGTGAATGATGACTTACCTATTAACAGAAAGTCATTAAATAACGCATTATATATAGTCTGTGCACTGTAAGCTGTACCGACGTAAACCGGCTGTTTGTTGGATGAAGGGTACTTTTCTGGTGCAAGATGAGTATACGAGCTCTTTAATAAATAGTGAAAAGTGCAACTGGTAAGCAAGAAGGGCAAACCAATCAATAATAAAACTTCTGTTAATCTCTTTGGCATTTTACTGCTTATATTTTGAATATAGTATCTTATTTTTTTAAATATTTCATTAAAAGCCACACTTCTTGTTAAAATTTGAGAAGAAAAAACGATCTAATTGGAGTAAGAGGCCGGGACCGGAATTGAACCGGTATAAAAGGATTTGCAGTCCTCCGCATAAGCCATTCTGCCACCCAGCCGTTTTTTATGCGTAGATATTAATTATATCTTTTAGCATAGATAAAGCATCCTCTTTTTTTCTTTGAAAAGTGTTGCGCCCGATAATTGAACCATTACCACCACCTTGCTTAATTTCTTTTGCCTCATTGTATATATCATCCACTGACTTTGACTCACCACCAGAGAAAACTACTATTCTTTTTCCTGCAAAGCAAGACTTTTTAATATATTCAATTCTTTTAGATAATGATTCAATATTTTCTATTTTTTCTCTTTCCAGATGATTGGTTGGAAGTTTTACTTTTATTATGTTGGCACCGAGCAAAGCCGCTATATGCGCAGCATAGGCAATCACATCAACTGCTGTTTCACCTTCTTTGGAAACCCCTTCACCACGTGGATAAGACCATAGCACTACAACAAGGCCACAAGATTTAGCCTCAGCTATAATTTTGCGAGCTTCTTCCATCATATCAAAACACTTAGCAGAACCAGGATATATAGTAAACCCAACAGCCATGCAGCCCAAACGCAGCGCATCTTTTACAGAGGCAGTTATTGCTTGATCTGAAGTTAAGCTTTTTGAGTGCAAAGAGTTAGCGCTATTAAGCTTCAAAATAAGTGGTAGCATTCCAGCATAAGTTGAAGCACCAGCTTCGATCATACCAAGCGGAGCAGCGTATGCACTTACTCCTGAATCAACTGCAAGCTGAAAATGATAATGTGGATCGTAAGCATCAGGGTTAACTTCAAAACTTTTTATTGGTCCGTGCTCAAATCCCTGGTCTACAGGGAGAATTACTAACTTGCCAGTTCCACCAAGTTTCCCATGCATAAGAATGCGAGTAAGATTCGCTTTTACTCCAGGGTTTTCACTTTCGTAGTAACTTAGGATTTGTTTTACTTCTTCACTCATTAATATCTTCAAATTTACTCAAAGTGTAGCAAAAACTATAGTTGAAGCAAAGACCTTTTTATGCTCTTGTTCCTACGCCTATATTTAAAGGTGTAACTTTAGGATCGATCGGAAAGTCAGAAAAAATATAAGGTCGTTAACCCTTGCTTCAGTTGGGCCAGGACAACATCGTAAATGTTCACAGACGTGTAAAAACACGTCTGTGAACATTTACGATGTTGTTAAAAGAAATGAGGACTAAACCGAAATCTAGGTGACACGTTCACTGGTAAGTCGTTTAGTGTACGTTGGCATAC
>NZ_JBNRJY010000368.1:0-511 GCF_059414725.1 Wolbachia endosymbiont of Tuta absoluta | reverse complement strand
AATGTGTGTAGTACCATAGAAAAATATTCATAAAAGTGTTTCGTGACTCGTGATAATGAACGTGCAACGCAGGTTTCATCTGAAAAGCGCCAGTGTCTTCAGAACCGGATTAAGGGGGTGGCCACATGGGCCGCGGCCCATGGTGGCAAATCTAATGGGCGGCAAAAATTTGCAATTTTTTAAAGTGTAGGTTTAAAAAAAATCGGATTTATAAAAACAAAATTACAATCGAGAAAAGACGACAAAATCTCTCATTTCCTGAGAGTATAGTAATTTCTAATTTTGTAGTCTCTTAGTGATACAAGAGACAGCACCTTTAATCAGTCGAGTTAAGAGAGAAACCAAACACGCAATTTGGCCTGGAACGGCGCGACTCAGGGAGAAATGATGACGAGGACTTGTTATGAAAAGGAGAAGCCCTCGGCGCGGCGATCGGCATGTAACTCATTTTAGCGCCTACAAGACTGCACGAATAATTCACGCATTGCATCGAACACAGTGCGGTCATTGC
>NZ_JBNRJY010000367.1:0-4031 GCF_059414725.1 Wolbachia endosymbiont of Tuta absoluta | reverse complement strand
TATGAGATGAAATATCTGTTTTCAACTTCATTAATTTATAATCTCTAGTTAAAGTATATTGGTATAGATAACTTCTATCATAGCTATATACATTTTTCTGAGTTTTTTTGTATTACTTAGGCGGATCGATCATGTGTCGTGGGTTTGTGAAGGGTCAGTCATCATGAACTTAAAACAGATATTTCATCTCATAGTTGTAAGTACACAAAATTTTTCAAAAGCCAATGTTTTCGTGAGTGTATTTGTTTGGCGCGTACAGAAATACTTTATGTATTCCCAACACGAATATATTTTACTTTTATCCTTAAAATTACGTCTCACATCATTAAAGTAAGAAGTTATTGTATTTTATTCGAATCGTATATAAGTATACGTCGTCGGTATCTTCCGTTTACGCACTTTATGGTAACACTAACTGGTAAATAGCTTTAACATTTGAAACTTCGTTGTAAACGGTGTTGAAGGAATTTGCAAGTATTCGAAGAGGCTTTGACAGAGAAAAGAAAAGGCAAACGCAGGAACAAGATCGATCATAACCCACGCTATTAACCAACAAAATATGGCTCTCCTGACGGCCATGCGTCACGGAGGTTTACGCCAAGATACATACGGCGGAACATCCAAGCGGGTAAATTTGATAAATACAGTCATGATCGCCGAGAACACGCGATCCGTCGAAGCAAGAGATTTCCTCGAAACGTCTGTGGACTTCGGCGCTCGCTGGCAGCCGGCAATGGCATGAAATATGGAAGCTTATTTAGTTGAGAATGGGGCGGGCGGGTGTAAATTACTGCTATCGGGTGGCATTTGAGATGTTTATTACTGCGCCCTGGAACCGGACGCCTGTGACAAGCCATACGTCACTCATTGGTGTAAAGTACGGAAACTTAGCGACGGAATATTTGGCTTTTCAAGTTAAGATATTACAACGATTTATTACGTTTGCTCCAGTTTTTTAAAATAACGGTTTAAATCCATTCCGCGATGATTTATTTAAATCTATTCTTCTTTCATTTAAATGAACAATATCGTGGATAAGCACGTCAGTTCAAGGTGAAAATACTTCAAACTAAAAATACTTATCACAAGAGTGTAGGTACATGATGTTATATATTATGGTCTCGTTTGCTTACTTAGCTTACCTAGACGATACTTGAAAACTATTGATAGGTAAAGTTGTACAACAAAGTACAAAGGTAGAATGCTACATCCTGTGTATACTCAGGGTGACTGGTGTTGGCAGCGGTCCCGTAGTTTGTGTCGTGTGTACGTGTACGGGATGCGGGCCGTGTACGTTTGTTATTGCACTAATTGCGTATTTGCATATACAGATAATCCCGTACAGATAAATTGGCACACGGCTTTGTTAGCTTTAATTTAGTGCTACGTTTTGCACGAAATTTTGAACGCTCCTGTTTTGTTTCGATTTATATCATTAGCTTGGCGCCTGTACTGTTTTGAACGTTTTCGGGTATATTTACTGGAAATGTTTGAAAAAGTTATTGCCGATAGCTCGTGTGTTATTCCATTATCCGTCAGATTACACGCACAGTTTGACTAACGACCGCATGATATCAGCAACGTTTTGAATAACGACGTTTATCGCATAAATTATACATTCAGTTGAATTCTGTTCTATCATTATGGTGACTGGAGTCTTTCTTTAAAAATTTTCACAAATTCGTATGTTCCACGTTGGCTCCTATTTTTTCATTGTATTTTAGAGTCTCATTTCCGTTACTTATGAAAGCCTGAGCGCAGAATTTACTGCAAAATGCTGTCGTGTGCTGCAAATATACCAGCACATACATTTCGGTGAGCGTCATACTGCCAGCCCTAAACTACGGACAGCATAAAGGTCCGGGTTTGACGCTGCCATCGTCGGACGTTCGAATGAAACTATGATGTAAGCTAAAAGCTTTTTGCCACGTTTGGAGTTCTTGATCATACAATACGAGTAGCTAAACGGATACACATAAAACTTTTTAAATGTTTTCATCAAGTTACGTAGGTAAATAATTTCACTTCAAGTGAGGATAACGATCTAGAACACGATTAAATTAACCATTCAAACAACAGAACAGACTCTAACTCCTGAATCACTTCTAAACTCAATTATCAGTGGCCATTGTTCTTAATCCCACTGAGGTATTTGCCTTCAATCTGTGGGAACAATGGGTAGTCTATCCTTCACCGCGTGTGACTTGGTCCGACACGTCACGTGATCACGTCACACGGCAGTGACGCAGGCCGGTCATTACTGCAGCACGATAATCGATACCGGCCCCACTGCCCCACACTTCCCGTGCCCAATATGCTCACATACGCCCACTGACCCCCTGGCGACCATTGTACCACCAGACGTATATATCATTCGGATGTGACATCAATAGCACGCTGTAATTGAATACGAGGCCGGATTCACAATGATTTTCGATGCACTTTATCCTTTGAGCGGATGTCGGTTGATAATACTGATAAAGTGCGTAAACAAAACACATCCATACATAGATGATTTATTACAGCATATCGTCAATGAAGACAAGTAAATAATGCAAGGTAGCAAATCAAATAAAAACGTCTACTACACAGCTAATGGGCTTAATAATAGAAGCAGCCTTCCAATAAATCTTCTCCAGCGGAGCCGCCGGCCAGCAATAAAGCGAAGGTGCACCGACGTAATTATTCAGATGAGTCCCGCTTTTTTTCCAAACCAAATCGAGGAACGGCCGATGTGGCGGAACCTCGGACCGGATCGATCAATATTCCTTTTTAACCTCTAAAAGTCGTAGCATAGTTACTACCTCTATAGTATTCTTTAGCTTCTAAAATATAAGTTGTAACTCGTTATATTTGAAACTCGAAAAGAAAATTAAGTAAAACAGGTAAGCACCTTCGTGCTATATTAGTATTTAAACGGCAAAAGCATATTTGTTTGCTATATTACTATCATATCTTATTGTTTTCACTCAGTAACAATGGCCTGCGAACCTCGAGTCTAAGTTGCTGACCAGCAAGATTCTGGTTGCCGACCGTGCGCGTTACACGTGAACACACAATATCAATAGAGGTATATGTGAGCACAGTATAATATGTACAGAAATGTATCATGAGGCATAACAAAGAAAGTTCATTAGTTTATACATTTGTAAAAGAGAGACAAAATTACATATAAAATCATCATTGAAGTACAGTTTGGTATGAAGTATGTCATTCGAATGTGTTTTATTTGTTTGTTTGTTGTAGTAGTTGCATTTTGTATCAAAAACATACTTATGGGTACTGACCACAGCATTTTACAGTTAATGTTAAGATATAATATAATAACACAATTTTATTCAAAAATAGACTTTATAAAACTGGTAATATTGGTATCCCATTAAACATTTTTTTTACACAATTTTTGTATCAGGCAGGTTTTAATGGTAACGGTAACGATCATTGCAAATTATGTCTTAATGTTATGAACGTAACATAATCAGTTAGGTATTTATTTTCGAAAAATATTTTATCAAACATTTATTAGTATTTTTGACAAAATTATAGAGCTTAACCTCATTTATTTTTTTAAAAGCAAGCCTAATATCAATATGAGTGTCTTTTCATTTGATTTGATGAAGGTACTTACTCCGATTTGGAGAATAAGTAATAATTTTGATCACATGTCCTTAGTTTTGTTAAATCAAATCAATTTAGTCAAATCAAATGAGCTGTACACAGGTTGTATTAGAAATATTATATTAACATTGTAATATTTATAAATTTATTATTTTGTATGGAATATATTTATTGAAGAATATAGTACTTTGCAGTGTAGCGTTCGTTAGACAAAGAATCACTTTTCTATTTGAAATATACGAACAGATTATTCACTGACTATTATTGTATAAGTTTATTATGAAAAATTGCTCTAAGGTAATAGGTATGTAACTTATTTTGTTAACTTCATTTTGATCGATCCGCTTCTGCTGGCACACATGCACATGAGTACTCAAAATGAAACACAAGGAGCTCAAGTAAACTAAAAAGGG
>NZ_JBNRJY010000366.1:0-11705 GCF_059414725.1 Wolbachia endosymbiont of Tuta absoluta | reverse complement strand
AGGGCGGCAACCCTGACAGGTTGTCTCACACACACAAGCATGATCGATCAACAGAAGATGTTATCACTTCGTTAATAGAATTTGCAAATAAGAGAAAAATAACAATTACTAAGGAAGAAATGCTTAAAACTGCACAGCTTGTGAGGATTAAGTTATCCGATGATGAGATTAAATACTACTCAAAAGAACTGACAATGCTGGATTGGATACATGATACTTTGTTGAAAGTTAATACTGAAGGTGTTTCTCCTATGCGTTATGGAACTATAGATAAGGATGTCCATGTACGCGATGATATTATAAATTCTCAAAACATTAAAGAAGAAATATTATCCAATACAAAATCAGAGCATGGGTATTTCGTAGTACCGAAGGTTATAAACGATTAAGATAAAGCAAGATTTATAACGATTTTATAGATCTACTTTCAGAAATAAGACCAATCTGGTAAAGAAGCATTCGTTGGAGTAAAAACCATTTTTTGATTTTTCTTTACTAAATCTACTAAATATAATTTAGAGTTGCTTGGTGATTCTGCGTTAGTAAAGATAATTTCTCTGCCATTTGGTAGCCATGCCGGAGATTCAATTTTATGTCCCTCTGAAAGCAAGCGCTCTTCTTTGCCATCTGGCTTCATAACTCCTATGTAAAATTTTCCTGACTGAATTTTTGTAAAAGCTATCAGATCTCCTTTTGGCGACCAAACAGGTGTAGCATATCTTCCATTTCCAAAACTAATTCTCTTGGGTTTTTTGCTTTTTTTAGTGAAATCTATGATATATAGTTGCTGACTTCCACTTATATCAGAACTAAAAACCATGTACTTTTGATCTGGAGACAAAGAGGGAGAAGTACTTATAGCTGAACCTTTAGTAATTTTTTTTGTTCGTTTACTGCTTAAGTCTAGAGATAATATATTTGTTTCACCACTCAATGAGTGGGAAATAAAAAGAGATTTACCATCAGGAGAAAATCTTGGTGCAGAAATAACTCCTTCAAATGCGCTGATTATTGATTCAGTGTTATCTTTTAAATTTTTTAATATTATATAACTTTTACCATTTGTGTATGATATATAAACAATACCCTTTCCATTTGGTGAAAATCTTGGTGTTGACACAAATTTCTCACCATTTGTTAAGTACTTTATATTACTTCCATCTTGATTCATCACAGCAATTTTACGGACGGATTTGTAATTGCTATCTTTTTCTTCAGCGATATATGTAATTTTTGTATTGAAATGCCCTTTCTCACCAATCAATCTATCATGTATCAGATCTGAAACAAGATGACTAATTTTCCTCCAGTCTTTTGCTAGAAAAACAACCGACTGAGTAAGCAATTCTCTGTTTGTAAAGCTGTCAGATAAACGAAAAGATAGCTCTAAATTTCTGTTTGATACTTCACTTAAACTTATTGTGACTACAGTATCGCTTTTCCAAGACTCAACTTTCGCGTCACGTTTCACATTAAATAAGCCACAATTAGATAGATTTGTTTCAATTACTTTTGTGATGCTTTCACTTAGCTCATTTTCCACTTCTGTCTTGCATGCACATTTAGATACAACAAGATCAATATTACCAATATTGCTTTTTTTTATATCAACATATAAAACAGCTTTTGTGGAATAAGGAATAAATAACGAAATAAATAACACCAGTTGAACGAATAGCTTCATTAGATTTCTTGCATTACCTCCTTTCATCTCAGCAAATAGCTTACTTTTGAAGTTAAACTGCATGACAGTAGAGTAAATCAATTTCTGCAGTACTTGACACTGGAATCCAGAAATTTGACTGCAAGTAAGTGCACTGAGGTGGCAAGCATAAAAGTAGCTGTTTTATTCTAAAATAAACGTCTTTGACAAGGTTGCATGAAAAACTGGATTCCAGTGTCAGAGCACTGGGATGACACTCTACTGGTGGAGATTGCTCTAAAACTACAATGTTTGCCTGGGCGTTGAGATGGCACCCTTCTGGTAGATTCAAATCACAATGTTTGTATAGTTGTGTGATCTGACACTGATTTTTTTTTACGGATTCCAGTATTGCATGCTGAAATAACATCAAAGAATACATTGTTAACTTCTTACTCAAATAATGGTTAATAAAAAGAGGTATACTTCTATACCTGTTCTATTTGGACTTCAATTATAGGTCTTTTTAGTAAATATTCCTTTAAGATACTAAATATTGAACTTTCAATCTTATTTCTTATTTTTTTTATCGGCTGTGAGTCAAATGCTGACTCAACCTTCTTTATGATCTTTTGCATAATGGCTGCATCTTTTTGCGCTTCGAAAACACCAGGTGCAAATACTTTTGGCTTAGCAAGCAGTTTATTTTTCTTGTTTACAACTGCTGTCACTACGATAGCTCCGGCATCTCTCATTCTCTCACGCATTTTTATAACGCTGCATTCTGGATGACGGAGTAACATACCATCAATACCAAAGTAGTCGACATCAATGGAGCTAACTTTTTCCCCATTTTCCAAATTAACAATATCACCTGGTGCAATCATTATTGCTTTTTTCACACCGCACTCTTTAGCAAACTTTACATGTGCATCCGTATGAATATACTCACCATGAACCGGAATAGACATCTTAGGTTTTATCAAAGAATACATTTCCCTTAGCTCTGCTTTTACTGGATGCCCGGAAGCATGAACATTCTCTGTTTTTTCAGTAATAACTTCCACTCCCATCTCAATAAAGGCATTGAGCGTGTTATGTGCACGAGTTTCATTGCCAGGAATGATTTTTGATGAAAAGATCATGGTATCACCTTGCTGCATTTTAAATGCTTGATGACTCTTAGAGGCAAGTCTTGCGGTAGCTGCCAGTGGCTCACCTTGACAACCTGTGCAAAGTAGCACCAGCTTTTCCCTTGGAAAATTTACTGCCTCCTTTGCTTCTAGAAACTCAGGAGAATCAGTTAAATAACCACTATCCTGAGCAACTTTCACTATTCTCCATAAAGATCTGCCAAGTAAAACCACTTTTCTATTTAGTGCTTTTGCAGCTTGGCTTATTGTTTGAATTCGCGCCACATTCGAGGCAAATAGCGAGACAGCAACCAATTTTTTAGACCGCTTTATTATATTGTAAATATTATCATAAATTTCACTTTCTGATTCAGGGTCGTGTTTGCTCAGTATGTTTGTTGAATCACAAATTGCTGCAAGTAGATCACCTTTATCGCCAATTTCTTTTAAACGCTCTATATTAGAAATTAATCCAACAACAGGTTTTGGATCAAATTTCCAGTCCCCAGTATGAAGTGCACTACCTGCTTCAGTGCTAATTAATATTGAATTTGCCTCAGGAATTGAGTGAGTTACATTTATAAACTCAACGGTAAAAGGACCCAAATTTATGCTGCCATTTATGTCTACCTCTTTCACAGGTACCACACCTTCCAATCGAAACTCCTTTAGTTTCTCCTTGAGAAAATTAACTGTAAACTTTGTTGTATATATGGGACATTGCAAATCTTCCCACAGATGAGGCACTGCACCACAGTGATCTTCATGTGCATGTGTAATTATTATTCCAAGCAAATCTTTTTTTCTTTGAGCAATAAAATCTACATCAGCAATGAGTAGCTCAACACCTGGCATAGTTTCATCTGCAAAACCGATACCAAGGTCGATCATAATCCACTTGCCTTGATAATGATATAGGCTAACGTTCATCCCAATTCTTCCTACTCCTCCAAGAGGAAGAAATAAAAACTCATTTTTGTTTATGTTCATTAATTTTAAATTATTAAAATGCGAGGATAGCAAAACTTCGACCTTAAATAAAGGAATTTATCACTTTTGCATAACTTAAAAAAATCTTTTCACTAAAAGAGAAGGCTTTCAAATTGGTAAAAAGAATTAAGTGTAGACAGCTACCTCTTTATATCATTTAGCAAATTTCTCACTTTTTTTTTACTTTTCCAAAGAATCCTTCAGATTTCTGCTCTACACTTTCATGTTCCTCTTCCTCAAGCGCTTTTAATAGCTCAATCTGCTTTTGGGTTAAATTCTTTGGATTTAAAGTCTCAACTATTACCTGTACGTATAAATCACCACGAGCATGTGAGTTCATATATGGCATACCCTTTTCCCTACAACGTAGTTTGGTACCAGTTTGAGTGCCTTCAGGGACCTTTACTTTTATTTTAGCTCCATCAATTGATTGAATATCGATTTCACCACCAAGTACTGCTAGTGTCATTCTTATAGGCACTTTACAGTGTAAATCTGCTCTATTGCGAGTGAAGATCTGATGAGTAGCTATTTTCACACATACGTATAAATCTCCGCTTTTTCCACCTCTTGCTCCAGCTTCTCCTTTACCACTGACCCTTACCTTAGCTCCTTCTTCTATGCCTTTTGGAATTGAAACGGAGATATTTACTTCATCTCTTTTACGCCCACTTCCACCGCATTTCTTACATTTATTTTGTATTATTTCTCCTTCCCCATAGCATGTAGTACACGTTCTTTCAATGGTAAAAAAGCCCTGTTGAGTTCTAATTCTACCGCTTCCCTGGCATGTGTTGCACTGAACTGGTTTGATTGCTCCTTCGCTACCTGTGCCTTGGCATGTATTACATTTTATATTTGTCACATAATGTATAGGTGCTTGTATTCCTTTAAATGCATCTTCCAAGGTAATTTTAAGGTCGTAGCGCAGATCTGCTCCAGATACTCCTGTTGTACTTCTTTTTGTTCTTGACCTACTTGTACTGCCGCCGAATCCTCCACCAAAAAAATCGTTAAATATATCACTAAAATCCCCTCCAGCTTGGCTGAAATCAAATCCACCGGAAGCACCATCGTGACCATAACGATCATAACCTGCTCTTTTTTCAGAGTCAGATAGAACTTCATATGCAGCTGTTACTTCTTTAAATTTTTCCTCTGCTTCCTTATTACCAGGATTTCTGTCAGGATGATATTTTAATGCTAGTTTTTTATATGCTTTTTTTATCTCGTCAGTACTAGCATTTCTGCTCACTTCTAGCAGGTCATAGTAGTCTTTTTTGTTCATATATAATAGCTCAGTATTTTACCTTTAAAGATAGGTATTACATATATGAATTTCAAGTATGACCTCTATTTCCTATAAAATATGGTGCACCCTGAGCGACTTGAACGCCCGACCTTTTGATCCGTAGTCAAATGCTCTAATCCAACTGAGCTAAGGGTGCTTGCACAAAGCTGACTTTAACAGATTTTATAGCTTATTTCAATTGGTTTAGCTAAAAATAAAACTCTTATCATGTATGAAACCTGTAAGAAATTGTACTAGCTCTCTTAAAGGATAACTTAAGTTAACAGTTTCCAATTACTTTGATTTTAGAACCGCTATCCGAATAAGAGCTTTTCACATTATACTGCCAAGCTGCTAACAAATAGCGGAATGACGGTTATAGTTAAATCTAAACTATTTTGGCTATATCAGAAGACGGGTTATGCAGAAACCTTAAAATACTTCTTGCTTGCCAAGGAGAATAAATACATTCCTACAAACAAGCAGATACTCAATATCGATGCATAGGAAAACTTGAAAATTAAATCTTTAATATATATTGATAAGCATTTACCTGCAGAAATTTTGTATAGTAGTCCAACACAAATAATCGTACTATCAATGACCGATGCTATAATTAAAGTGATGAAATTTGCCATATGAAAATTCAATTTCGACTTTAATTCTTCAAAAACAACTATGCTTGAGAGAAGAGAGATTAAAATTGGAGTATATAGAACCAGTATCATAAAACCAAAATTTTGCAATTTAAAAAGACAGCATATCACTGTACACACTATTAAGCTGTAAGTAGCTTTGCTTCTACCATAAAACTCAACCATTGAGTTTACAACTAAAGTAGCTCCCACAAATAAGGCAGCACATATCATTAATTTATTTGAAGTGTTAAGTAAAGAAAGACTGATAAGCAAGAGTATTGATAAAATGGACATAATCACCTACCCAAATTTAATAATATGCATTTATTTTAATCAGACATTACACATAATGAAAAATTTGTCTAGCGTAATCAAAAGTTATTTAAACTAGTACCTAAGTCTTTCAAATCTATTCTTATAATATCCTTTATATTGAGAGCTTTCTCCTCTGTCACTTTTCCAATACATGAAAAAACTATACCTTTAAACAATTCTTCAAACTTCCGCTGATTTTGCGGGGCAATGGTTACTAATATTCTACTTTGCGATTCAGAAAACATTATTATCTTGTTTATTATGTCTGTATTTTGTGTTTTTCCTATTGGTACTAGTGAAAGATCAATTTCAGCACCAAGGTCTCCTGCAATTAGCGATTTTGCCAAAGCAATAATTAAGCCGCCTAAGTTTGGTGCAATTGCAGAGACAATTATGCCATCTTTTATTGCCTGGTTGTAACGTTCATACAACTTCCTAGCGCTCTTTGCATTAACTTTTGGCACGTTGTTATTATCTATTCCACTATATAACTGATATTCAGATCTACCAAGCTCATCGTAGGTTGTACCAAGCACATATATCAAGTCCCCTGGCATTTTCACATCAAGCGATACCGCATTTTCAATATTGTCTATAATTCCAATTGCTGAAATGAGTAGTGAAGGTGGTGCAGATATCATCACTTTCTCGCCATTTTCATCATATCCCTTGAAGTCATTGAACATACTGTCTTTTCCGGATATGAATGGTGTTTTAAATGCAGTTGCAAAGTCGTAACAAGCCTCTGCAGCTCTCTTTAGTTGCCACAATCTTTCTGGATTATAAGCATCACACCAGCAAAAATTATCGAGCAACGCTAGATGATTTATATTTCCTCCTGCAGCTACGTAGTTGCGTATGGCAGTGTCAATCGCACATGCTGCCATGTGATAAGTGTCAATTTCTCCATAACTTGAGCCAAATCCCTGCGATTTTACAACACCTTTGTTTGAAGAAAGGACTGGCCTCGAGACAACAGCTTCGCTGCACACTCTTCCCTTGCCTTGCAGTGGTTTCAGTATTGACGATCCTTGAACCTCATGGTCATATTGCACCACTATAAACTCTTTGCTGCGTATGTTTGGTCTGCTTAGCATTTCTTTTAGTTCAAAGGTGTCATGCAAGTAGCTGAGACTGGAATCCATTTCACGCTCAGCTCTACCATCGTATGGGTTTTGGCGTAAAATGTTTGCAGGCTTTACCTGCTGGATCCCAGTGTCAAGCACTGGGATGACAGGAAAGGATACAGCAGACTCCTTAGACCACGGTTTCGTCTGTAAATGCACTTTGGGATTACCGTCATGCAGAAATTCAGTTTCGATGTCCATTATTACTTCTCCTGGGGGACATTTAACAACGGCTTTGCCACTTTTGTTGAATTCTCCAATTACACAGACCTCCACATCATGTGTTTTCATGATTTGCTTAAACGCAGGAAGATTTTCTTCTGGCACTGCTAAGGTCATTCTCTCTTGTGATTCTGATATCCATATTTCCCACGGAGCCATACCATCGTTTTTAAGGAGAACCTTGCTCAAATCAACTTCAAATCCGTCTTTTCCCATTTCACCAATGGACGATGATAGACCGCCTGCTCCATTATCCGTTATTGCATTATAAAGACCAAGATCTCTTGCTTTTACGACGGCGTTGGATAATTTTTTTTGTGTTATAGGATCACCAATTTGCACAATTGTTGAAGGGCTGTTTCCCGACAATGCCTCTGAAGAAAAAGTTGCACCGTGAATTCCGTCCCTTCCAACTCTTCCACCAATAATTACGATTTTATCACCGTTTTTGGGTTCTTTTATGTGTGAAGGTGCATTATTTATATTCCGTGGAATAATTCCGATGCTTCCAACAAAAACTAATGGCTTTCCACAGAATCTATCGTCAAAGTATACCGATCCAAGTTGCGTTGGAATACCTGAGCAATTACCAGCAACATTAACACCGTGAATCACTTCTTTCATTATATATTTTGGTGGTAAGATTTTATCAGTACGCTCTTTATCTCTATAAAGTTTGCCTTTTGATTCTTTGGCAAAGCAAAAGTAATAAGTATTCATGATAGGTTCTGCACCTTTGCCAAAACCGACTATATCTCGATTAACTCCAAGCACTCCAGTCATTGCTCCACCGAACGGATCGAGAGCTGAAGGACTATTGTGAGTTTCAACTTTATCTACAATCAAGTAATCGTCATCAAAAATTATTCCTCCTGCGTTGTCGGAGAAAACTGACACGCATATGTTAGAATTTATCTCACGCGTTGCACGCTTAATATAATGAGCATATAGACCATCTTTTATTTCATCAATAGGGGAGCAAAAAATATTGTGTTTACAATGTTCAGACCAAGTCTGTGCCAGAGACTCAAGTTCAATATCATATGGATTTCTACCGAGTTTTTTAAAGTAATCCTTTATAGCTTTCATTGCTGCCAGCGAGAGCCCTAAAGTGCCATTACCATCGATTCCATCTCTGCTGATTTTTTCAAGCTCTTGGTCACTTACATTGAGTTTGACAGATTTTGCTCCATTATTACCTGGTGTCATCCCAGTGCTTGACACTGGAATCCATTCTTTTTTTTCCTGGTCACGCGCTGTAATGACACCAACTGGGGTATTTTGTTTACTGTAATACTTCCAATGGCAATTGCCGTTTTCTTTATGGAAAAGTGTGCAATATTCAGTAATAGGATTGAATTCCTGTTTTATGTCATCTTCGGTTGGAAAACCTCCTTGACTTAGAATCAATTTTGAACTTCTTGCCTTGATAGAAACACTTTCATCAATGTGGCGTTTGCTCATTAGATATTCTCTAACAATTTGTTTTGCCGTGTTTCCTACGTTATCGGTCATGCCAGGTAAAAAGCTTATCTCCAAGCCCCACTTTGCTTGTGATTCTATGAAGTTATATTGAACTTCTTCAAGGTTTTCATTGTAGGAATAATAACGGCAGTCTTGTATGGCTTTATTATAAAATAGCCCACAAATTTCTTCATGTAATTTTGATGGTAATTCTTTGCTTATGTAAATCAAGTAAACATTAACTACCCTTCTGCGGCTAACTTGTTCACATTTATTAAAAACTTCTATTCTGATGTTTGCCATGTAATATTGTGAAAGACTTTAATATATCATAGCATAAGAAACTGCGAGCACATTTATATTTTAAATAATTTCTATACAATAAAAGTGTTGTATTAATTGTTACTGTTAGTGGGAAGAGTTTTTACTGTTAATGTGAATGAGTCCCTTTTTGATGTGCTGGTTCAGCACATATTTTCTGAATATGAAAGAGAAAAAATTCCCGAGATAAAGATCATACTTCCCTGCAAGAGGGATGTTATAGCATTGCTGAGTGCATTCAAGAATTACAGAACTATAATTTTGCCAGAGATAGTTTCACTAGAAAACATTGATGAAGAAGATTTAATATTAAATCTTGATAGAGTTAAAGTTATCAACCCAACAAAAAGAACACTGCTACTCATTCAATTTATATTGGAGTGGAATAAAAAAAACAATGATAATTTTCCAATCGATCTGGTTTACAGTTTGCCGTCATTGCTTCAATATACCCAAATAGAGGGTGATTATCAACTTGATGAGCACTCAAAAAAAGTAGGGAATTTCATAAATTTACTTATCAAAACTTGGAGTAAAACTTTAAAAGGTTTGGGAGTAATAGATATACTAAAGCATAAGAATGACTACATAAACAATATGATAAACTTCCTGCAGAAAGATCAGCATATGATCTTTATTGGAATTGGAAAGGGTGAAATCTACAAGTTATTGATTAAGGCTATATATGACCTGCCATTTGGAAAGATAATTCTACCTAACCTGAATTTGAAAATGAACGAAAAAGATTGGAAATCACTTGATAAAAAACACTATCAACATTGCCTGAAAGATTTACTCGATTATTTAAAAGTGGATAGAAGGGATGTTAGTTTTCTGTCAGAAGCGTGTTCTGGTGTCATCCCAGTGTCAAGCACTGGGATGACAGAAGAAAGGGCTGGGATAACAGGAAGTCCTGAGGAATATCTTGATTATATCTTCGATACAACTGCTGATCTAAGTGAAGTTGGTGGCGGATCAATTGAAAATATTGAAGTCATCACTTGTGATTCAAGGGAGGAAGAAGCACAAGTGACGTCACTAATTATAAAGAATGAAGGTTATGAAAACGCTTCTTTGTTTGTCTTTGATAAATTACTTGCAGATCGTATGGCGTGTACCATATCGGAAAACTATTCTTATGTGACGCTTCTGCTTTATAGTATTGAGATTTTGAACTCAAAATGGAACGGTGTGGCATTGCTTTCTCTTCTTAAACATAGGCTAGTGACTTTTGGTTACGCTCAAGAAGAGTACACTCGTATTTTATCTGAGTTTGAGATAGAAGTATTGCGTAGCTTTAATACAAATGGTCTTAAGGATATTATTAACGCTATTAATACTTGTAAAAAGCTAAGACATAAAGAAGATATATTAATTATTATCAGTAAGTTAAAGATTATATTTAATCCTTTACTGTATCTTGTAAATTATCCCATTTTTGATGTGGCATCAGCTCATTTGCAGTGTGTTAATGTCCTTTCTAATATCAATTTTTTAGAGCTAAATGGTGAAATAGGTAATTTTACTCGTGATTTCTTAAATGCATGTGAAGATGTAGCAATAAAATGCTCCTTAGAGTTATATAGCCAAATCCTGATATTATTTTTAAAAAGGAAGTTTTTTTCTCCAGAAAATAACTTAGATAAATTCAGCTTATATCACAATAAGGTTGTAGTACTTGCTGGATTTAATGATATACCAAATTTTCAGAATCCGTTTTTGAGTGCACTGAATAGAGAAAAATTTAACCTTCCTTCTGTGCAAGAAGAGCAAGGGTACTTTTTGTATACTTTGCGCAATTTATTTGGTGCCGGCAAGGTTTATATTACGAGGCTAGTGAGTGATAGAAAATCAATTCTATTGCGCCGTTTGGAAGTTCTGTTACAAGAACCAAAATATCCTTATCGCAATTGGCTAAGAATATTAAATACACCTGAGTGCATTGTTCCATGTACTCAGCCTATGCCAAAACCTAAAACTGAAGTGAGGCAAGCAAAAATGCAAGTGATGTCTTGCAGTGCGGTAGAAAAACTGATTCGTAACCCTTATTCATTTTATGTTGAATACATACTGAACCTTAGACAGTTGAAAGACTTAAATTTTAAGCCATCGATATTGGAGTTTGGCACTATGGTACACAATATTCTTGCAAGATATTTACGCAACGAAAAGTCGCTGATGAATATTGCACGAGAAATATTCTCGTCTAATCGATTCCACTTTTCAAATATGTGGTGGGTAAGGTTGCAGAGGATAATTCAATCTTTTGTTGAGCTTGATAGGACTGGAAACAATCAAGTTGAGTTGGAGAAGAGCTTTTCCTATCCGATATTTCATATTCCAGCGCGTGACACACAACTGCGCGGATGCTGTACAACTTCCACTAAGAATAAGGGTGTCATCCCAGTGCTTGACTACTTGGATCCAAAAAATTTGATTGCAAATGAACACACCAGACAATTGTGTAATAAGAGCTGGTCAGATACTCGAATGACAGAAGAAATTTTATTGACAGCAAGATGTGATAGAGTTGAGTATCTACCAGGTGGGCAAGTAGCAATT
>NZ_JBNRJY010000365.1:0-540 GCF_059414725.1 Wolbachia endosymbiont of Tuta absoluta | reverse complement strand
CAAGTCACACAAAATTTAATATACTGGGGATGACGATGATGCATAACAGATAAATAAGTGGGTTTCTATACTAACCTACCTGATGACAAATAGTTTCAAGGCAAGAGAAATACAATGATCGATCTTAAAATATTTGTATTGAAATAAATTTAACTTATATATACTTGCCTGCCCTCTGTTTTAACACAAATATTTGGTGCCAATACAGAGTGAAACTGCCTCATTTCATACTCTGTTTCTTGTTTCCATAATGTTTGAAGACACTACATTGAAAACATTAATACTACTGAATCTATTTACATACTTGATTAAGGGTATATTGTTTGCAAAACAAGATTCGAACCTCAAAACCTAATCGCATTATAGATATACCTATTCTAAAATAGATACTCACAGATCGATCGTTTTTTTATCGTCTCCTATGCCAATTTCTTGATTGATAACGGTAAAGTCTGACCAATCCTTAAAACGAAATCCTATTGCTTTACCTTTTCGTGCCTGAAAAAATGTTATGAGTTCTGTTAGCTGCTCGTTTGACCT
>NZ_JBNRJY010000364.1:0-1074 GCF_059414725.1 Wolbachia endosymbiont of Tuta absoluta | reverse complement strand
AGGTCAAACGAGCAGCTAACAGAACTCATAACATTTTTTCAGGCACGAAAAGGTAAAGCAATAGGATTTCGTTTTAAGGATTGGTCAGACTTTACCGTTATCAATCAAGAAATTGGCATAGGAGACGATAAAAAAACGATCTTTCAACTGATGAAAACTTACATAAGTGGAAAAGACAAGCATACACGAACTATTAAAAAGCCAGTGCATGATACAATAAAAATTTACCTAGATGGTGAAAAGACAGAAAAATATTCAGTGAATTATTCAACTGGAGAAATAGCATTTATGAAACCACCAGCAAAAGGCACAATAATCACCGCAAGCTTCGAATTTGATGTACCAGTACGATTTGATACAGATTACCTAAACGCTTCTATTGATAACTATGGCAGCAATAGCTGGAACAATATTCCCTTGGTGGAAGTGAAATAAAGTTAAAGTATGCTCCATAAAAGTTAAGCGATACTGAGGCTCATATTTAAATGAGCCTTGCACATTTTAAAGTCTATCGCCCATTACAATGTTCCACACTCGAAATTTGAGGAAATTCTAATGTAGTGTTTTCTCTTTCTTGTAAAATAGAAAGTTTTAATAATTCTTTTAGAACTAACTTTACAAGTGTTGTACCATTTTCCTTAAAGAGGTAGTCCATCCTATTGGTTTTCTGTATGTGATTGACAAAATTTCTAGCTTCCTCATTAAAAGCCTCGATTGTGTTGATACAAGATAATACTAAATTCGAGCTATTTATTGCTAAAATTCCATTTACGAAAATATCTAATTTTGTTTTATCTTCAGTCAAATCTTCAGCTAACCTATTTCTAATATCATCATTCTCAAACAAAATGTACTCTAGGTACGAAGCAGACTCAATAAGTATAAAGTCTTCTAAAGGTACTGATTCTAAACATTCGTCAATATAAGTAAGTATTCCAAACTCAGTAATACACCCTTCTTTTCTCACAACATAGCACTTAGGAAGACCACGATACATTGATAGCAAAGAAAAAAGACGTATTATACTTGTTGAGTCTGCTTCGTACCTAGAGTACATTTTGTTTGAGAAAAGAA
>NZ_JBNRJY010000363.1:0-442 GCF_059414725.1 Wolbachia endosymbiont of Tuta absoluta | reverse complement strand
GTAACTCAGATAAATTCAGTTGGATCGGAAATTTTGTATGGGAGGACCAAATATTTTTTTTCCTGTTACGACCTACGTTCCGTGGGAAAAGTTTTTCTTGATCACCAGCCCGTCTTGAGATTTGGCTATCGGTCACTAGTTAAATTTCACCATATATATAAGTACATGTGGACATAATGAGGATTCGGATGTGTTTGCTTTGGTATAAAATATAAAGGTTTTTTTTGATATGTTATTGTGTTTTTTACATAAATAATCGCTAACATTTGATAGTACTGCTAGTTAAAACTTTACTAACAAAAGATACAATACAATACAATACAATATGCTTTTATTGTACACCAAAAGAACAGAATAACATTAATAGCTTAAAACTAAATACATTAGTGCACAGTTAGGCGGCCTTATTGCCATTAGGCAATCTCTTCCAGGCAACCTAGGA
>NZ_JBNRJY010000362.1:0-4033 GCF_059414725.1 Wolbachia endosymbiont of Tuta absoluta | reverse complement strand
CTCAACTTGGAGGACATTTGGCTAGAAAAAATGATCTAGAACCAGGCCCCATTACTATTTGGAAAGGATGGAGACGTCTCTTTGATCTAGCAGAAGGATGGCGACTTGCTCACGAACTTTATATTTGTGGGTAATAGTAAGGGCGTAATTGCTATTGGATCCCTATCACTTTTAATATTCAGTATAATCATGCCCAGTGCTTACTACTTAGTAACGCTGTCTATGGTTATTTTTTGTATTGGCTGTGGAATTTGTCAAGCAGTCATTTTCAATGCATCATTAAATATTTTCCCTGAAATGAAAGGCACAACTTCTTCTGCAATTTCATTTATTAGAGCTTCTATCATGGCTATTTTTATCGGCTTAACAAGCTACGTTTACGATGGTCAAGCAACCAGTGTAGCTATTCTTGTTTTTTTTGCAGTAGTTCTAATTTACTGTCTATTTATTGTTTTCAAGGTCTGGAAAAATCTATAATCACCATATAGATCCTTCTCATTTCTAGTTATTGCGGTAATATGTATTGTAACTTTGCTGGCTGCTCTAGATGTATCTCTTCCAAATCACCTAATCTATATTAGTTAAAGAGTATTATCTTGCTCATGCGTCTAAAGTTTGAGAGCCAATTTTCAGCAATCCAATCAAATTCCAATTTTTTTCAAACAACTGTTTCTTGCTATTTTTGTACCTTAAAAAATTTAGCTTACTTTTACGCTAGCTTGTTCAAATAGCATTAGTACGATTTACTTTTTTTGAATGTAGAGATTTTCTAGGGATTGTCCTCTTAAATTCTATAGTATCTTGTTTAACATTGAAACGAGAATCCAGTTTCAAGCATTGAAGTGACGAATCAAGAGCTGCTTTTATTCCACCACTCTCAACTACTCGAGTAGTGGACAATGGAATACGATTACTTTCGTTTATACTAATCAGCACGTCAAATTCTATGCTATTATTGTGTTGTTTGATGTTGCTAGCTCTAATTTTACCATTTCCAAACCAAAACTTTATAGAATTACTCGCATCATGATTGATGTCTGCAGAATCAGGCAAAATAGCAAAATTCGCGTTGTTTACAAATCTAGAAAACGCATTTTTGATGTCGTTAAATGTACCGTAATGGTCTATATGGTCGTCATTAATACTTGTTACAACAGCAATATCTGCAGGAATTTTTAACATAGTTCCATCAGACTCATCAGCCTCAATTAAGAAAATGTCACTTTTGCCAAGTTTTGCATTACTCTGATAGGAATTTAATATTCCTCCAACAATTACAGTGGCGTCAGCACCAGAATGATCAAAAATGGAAGCAATCATAGCTGTCGTCGTCGTCTTGCCACTTGAACCTGAAACTGCTATCACATATTTACCTTTCATAATTTTAACCAGCATGTCTGACCTATGCAAAACGGTTTTATTGTTATTTCTTGCTGCAACTAGCTCCACATTATCAGGTTTTATTGCGGAAGAATGTACAACTATTTGAGCTTGTCTAATACTACTTGCATCGTGACCAATATAGACCTCTATACCTAATTTTTGTAACCTATCTATATTGTCGTTTGATCGCGTATCACTGCCTTGAACTTTATAACTGGAATTATGAAGAATTTCAGCAATTGCGCTCATTCCAATTCCACCTATACCGATTATATGTATTACTTCTTTTTTAGTGCTGTGCATATTTGGCAGTAGACGTTTACTTATTACTAAATTTATTATAGTATAATTTAAAATCCTCATGGTATCGAACCATTTCACTAAGTACAATGATAAAAAAACTAGCCTTTCTATGTCTAATATTCGTTTTGATGAGTAGTTGTAGTTTTAGCAATAGGTGTAATCACACCGCAGGTCATTATAAAATTGGCAATAGCTATACAATAAATGGTATCACCTACCACCCAAAATACTGTAGCTGTTATGAGGAAGTAGGAATAGCATCGTGGTATGGAATAGAAGATCATGGCACAATTACAGCTAACGGTGAAGTGTTTAATCGTCACTTGATTTCTGCAGCACATAAGACCTTGCCCCTACCCTGCTTTGTTCGTGTTACTAATTTAGAAAATGGAAGAAAGCTTGTTATAAGAGTTAATGATAGAGGGCCATTTGTTGAAGGTAGAATAATAGACTTGTCAGAAAAAGCAGCACAAGTTTTAGGACTTCATAAGTCTGGGCTTGCGAAGGTAAAAGTCGAGTACTTAAGAAAGAGGTCAGAACAATTGATACAAAATACTCCTCATTACAAAAGGCAATATGAAAAAGAAATGCAGAAACGTCACCCAAAACAAAACAATGCAGAAAGTAAGGGATATGTAGCATTTTTTGTAAACGCTCAGGTAGCTAAATCAGCTGCATCAAAGCTTCGTAATCAAGGAATAGAAAATGTTAGATTGCTTTTCAAGAATGATCAATATTGCGTAAAAGTAAGTTAAAACCTGCATTACAGATTGTGTAGCATGACAGAAACTATTTGACAAATGAGAATGTTCCAAAAGCATGTGCGTTAAATTGAGAAACTATCGTGAAATATAGCAATATTTAAGATTGGTATTTTATTTGTTACATTTCAGGTAGTGACAGCTACCTCAGATGTAGCTGTAAAAAATAATCTACCACTTAAGAAATTTCATTAAAAAAAATAGCATAATCTTATTTCTCTAAAAAATACTATCTTCAACTTGAATATGTTGAAAAATATTTTGCGTATTATCCAAAAAGTCATCCTTTATAGCAGCTAGCTCGGATTGTTTTTGAGATAGATTATCTTCTATTGTTCTATTAAAACAATCAAGATCATTGCACTTTAGTTGAGAGCGCATGTCTCCATTTTCATATAAACCTCGTATAACGTCATAATATGCTCGAGTTTCATCAGTTTCTGGTTGTTGCTTTTCTTTGAGTATTGCCTTTAATTTTGAATCTATGTCTAATTCTCTTTTTATAGCTTCAGTAGAATTTTTATGATATTTTTCATAATCTTCAAAACTTTTTAATATTTTACCTTTGATTTCATTTTGTAACATCTTTAGCAAATCTTTAGCATGAGGTTTTTCAATTTTTTCCTTCCACTCATCATACGTATATTCTTGTCGACTACCATATTTTTTATCTTGACACTCACTTCCTATGTTAAACAGCTCTTTGTTACAGATTTTATCACCCTTATAAAAGTAATCGCTTATATTAATTTTATCGCTAGTTAAAGTTTGTCTAATTGCTGCTTTATTTTCTGCAAGTTCTTCTCTGTACTTGCTAATGCAATTTAGTAATTCTTTTTTGCAATCTGTAGTCATAATCTAGCTCCTTTAATAAAATTAGACCTAATTTAGTGTAAAATAATTAATATTTTATTACTATTTTGGTTATAACTAAGATAGTAATGAGAAGTTCAGTGTCTACAAAGTTCGTTTAAACTATTTTCAAAATGGGTATAATATAATTTTAGGTTAATAAAATGAATTACGATGTAATCATTTCAGGTAGTGGGCTAATTGGTCTTATTACTGCTATTGGCCTGAGTAATGACTCTGTATCTGTAGCCGTAATTGAGAAAAATAGTTTACCACGTGCAGTTGATGATAATCGAGCATTTGCCATTTCTCAAGGATCAAAAAAAATACTAGAAAAATTAGGGATTTGGCGGCTCTTAGAAGGCGAAACTGAACCAATACTTGATATATGCATATTAGATGGAGATAGTCCATTTACTGTGCATTATGACCATAAAATGGTTGGTGAAGAGCCAATGGGCTATGTAATCAAGAGCGCTATTATATGGAATGCAATCAATAAAAATTTTTTGCATAAACTCAATATATATTCTCCACGTTCCTATAAAACAATCTCTTGTGACGAAGGATACATGGAAGTTACTCTTGATAATGATCAAAAATTGATATCATCACTATTTATCTGTGCTGAAGGTAAAAACTCTAGGTTGCCAGAGTTGTTTTCTATACCAATGATAAAATTTGATTATAAACAAAATAGCATGGTATTTAATGTAAAACATGAATTACATCAC
>NZ_JBNRJY010000361.1:0-5409 GCF_059414725.1 Wolbachia endosymbiont of Tuta absoluta | reverse complement strand
CTCAACTTGGAGGACATTTGGCTAGAAAAAATGATCTAGAACCAGGCCCCATTACTATTTGGAAAGGATGGAGACGTCTCTTTGATCTAGCAGAAGGATGGCGACTTGCTCACGAACTTTATATTTGTGGGTAATAGTAAGTTGCTATTAATAGAAGGAGAAGAAGGAAGGCTATTATCAGCATCAACTTTATGATCTAACTTCCCCTCTGGTTCCTTACCTTGATAAGCCACCATAGATTCATTGTAAAAATTAATAGGAGTAGCCCTATCCTCTTCTAGTGATTCCATTACAGCATCATATAAGGAGAGACCTTGAATATATAATTCATCGTTTTGCTTTATTAATTCTAGAATCTCCTTCGATGACACAAAATCTTCACCATCAAATTTTAGTACTTCAGTTATGCCATCACTACTCACATTCATAATCATGGTACACATTCCTGATCCATCTTTTGCAGCCCAAGTGCTTGTCATTTCATAATATGCACCTTCTTTAAATTCATAATATCTTTTCTTATCTTTTTTACGAGCGTGTATTTCATGTTTTTTATTGCAATAGATATTCAGTTCTTTAATATCTTTCTCTTGCTGTAAAACGTCACTAATCTTTGTTGGCTCACTATTGTCGTAATGAGTAAGGTTAATATTCAAAACTCTATTATTATTGTCAATTTCTTCACAGTAAACTTGAAAGTCCTCTTTCCATTTTCCAAAATACCTACTTGCAACTTCTTTTCCTTCCTTTACTAACTCTATGTATTTACCTATATTTTTCTCAAAGTCCTCATTAACAGGCTTTTCTCTTTCTTTTACTGCTTGATCCACGTACATTCGCTTAAAATCATTATCACCTATTAGATCATTAAAACGCCAATTATCATAAGCTTTTTGTATATCAGCAAAGTCCATCTTTTCTCTCAAAAGCGCTAATAAGCTTATCTTATCTCTCAAATTTTCTAACTCACAATCGAGAAAATCATCGAAACTGCATAACTTTTTATACAGTTCCCTATCTTCTATAATTGAGCGAAGAAATTTCATTATAGTAAGGTTCTTAATGGAAGGCTCATTTTTTTCTGCATCATTAATATAGCTTTTGAGAAATTGAAATATACCAAGCCCATCACTATCTTGGACAAACTTCTCTCTATCATTAACACAATTGTTGCCCTGTGATGAACATAATCTATTATGCAATTTTTGCAAGTCATGTATTGACTTAACTACATATTCTGCAACTGACAATTCTCTCAGCTGATCACTTGTTTTTTCCGCTCTTACTGCTTTGTCTCCCTTAGTCAAACCTGCAATCATAATACGCCTCCTTTAACTATGTTTATATTATAACAATCAACATGTATTTAAGAAAAATCACACTGCTCACTGTACGTTTACGCTGCTACTTTGCATAATAGATTGCTTGAAGTCACACAAGTATCGTTTTTTATTAGATAAAAGTTAACAAGACGTTTTCATAGATTTTTAAGCTTAATAACATCCTCTCTATTGGGACTAGTTGAAATTAGATGAATTGGTACACCTATTAATTCTTCTATTTTTCTCACATATTTCATCAAATTTGCAGGTAATTCCTTAACTGACCTTTTGCCTTGAGTTTTCTCTTTCCAACCAGGAAATTCTTCATATATTGGCTCTAATTCTTTTTGTATTGAATGTGATGCGGGTAAATAATCATACATTTTTCCGCCATACTTATAACCAGTGCCTATTTTAATAGTATCAAAAGAATCAAGAATATCTAATTTGGTTAATACAATGCTTGAAACTCCAGAGAGTTGTACGGCCTGGCGCACTAAAACTGCGTCAAACCATCCGCAGCGCCTTCTTCTATTGCTTACTGTTCCAAGTTCCTTACCTATAGAAAATAAGCTGTCTCCAATCTCGTTATTTTGTTCAGTAGGAAATGGACCATTACCCACTCTTGTTGTATACGCTTTTGCTACACCAATAATTTGAGCATTGTAGGATAATCCTGAGCCTGTTATCGCTTGCGATGCTACGGTATTACTTGAAGTAACAAAAGGGTAAGTTCCGTGGTCGATATCTAAAAATGCGCCTTGAGCGCCTTCAAATATTATTTTCTTACCTTCTTTCATAAAATCATTTAGTATCTTCCACACAGGTTTTTTATATAAAAGAATTTTTTCTGAAATCTCTTGAATTTCCTTTAATATTTCTTCTTTTTTAACTACCTGGTAGTTAAGTCCTTTTCTGATAGCATTATGGTAACTCAGGAGAGCATCCACTCTTTGATTGAGCTCATCTGTGTTTTCTAAGTCACAAAGGCGTATAGCTCTCCTGCCAACTTTATCTTCATAACATGGCCCTATCCCTTTGTTTGTTGTACCAATTTTGTGATTTCCGTTTAAATCTTCAAATAGCTTTTCCTTGTCCTTATGTACGCTAAGTATTAATGGACAGCTCTCGGATACCATCAAGTTGTTATAGTTTACGTCTACTCCTTTAACTTTCAATGACTCTATTTCTGAGACTAGAGCATGTGAATCAAGAGCAACACCGTTTCCTATAATAGATATTTTGTCCGCTCTCAAAACAGCAGAGGGCAGTAAATTTAATTTATAAACCTCATCATCTATTACTATAGTGTGCCCTGCATTATTTCCTCCCTGAAATCTCACAACTACATCTGCATTCTCAGAAAGATAATCTACTATTTTACCCTTGCCTTCGTCACCCCATTGCAGACCAACAATTACAATATTATTCATCACTATTTTCTAGATTAATACGTAAATATTAATGCAGCATGCTACAAATGAAAAGAGAAATCTACGCCTTTCCTATATCCCTAAAATAAAGAAATAGACTATCGACTTTTTTATATATTATAAAATTATTCATCATTATATGGTACAACTTACAGCATATTTATAGTAAGGTGTTAATTATGAAAGAGGCAAAGAAGAGTCCGGTAGTTAGATTAAAGGCCACAGCTAAAGAATTCAATTTTAGTAAATTAAGAGCAGATCAAGATAATAAATTAGCGAATTCCGGTGAAACAATGTTCTTAGATTTTCAAAGAATGAATTTTATTATTAATGAAAAAGAAATAGATAAAAATTTTATTATTGCATTTAAGGAAGGAGCTAAAGATTATAAAAATGAGATTTTTAACCGTGATAATTTTGATAACCTCTCTGAAGAAGGTAAAGCTTTTATGGAACCAGTACTTAAGGAGCTTGATCAAGATAGACTATCTGAAGTTTGGGAAAATCATTGTAATAGCCCTACAGTTGCTGATGAAAAAAAAATTGATGAATATAGAAAGGAATTTGAGAGATTTTATAACGCAGGGAGAAGCTCTTATCATCTATTCTCCAAAAAAGATTACCGTGCATTAGCAAAGGAAATTTTCAAGGAAATGTTCAGGTACGCTGGGGCAGAAGTTCCAAGTAATGCTATTTTAGAAGAGCTAGTCACCAATTGTAATCAAGCAGGGTATGGGGCTGGTATATTTAATGAATCTCATGCCGCACTCAGTAGTTGTAATTTAACTCCACACAGTCCTAAAAAAGTGCTAAACATTTACTGCACTGACCACAACCGCATAAAAGTGACGTCTGATATGGCAATACCTATAACCACGATTGACAATCCGGAAGAGAAAATATGTGACCTATCCAGCTCATTAGAATTTACACTTGAGTCTCAATATGGTGAAGACCTTGTAAAATATGGAGATGGTAAATTATCACTTACTATTCCTGAAGAGTTGAAAAACTATAAAGACAATGGCAAGACCTTGTTTGACACTATTAAAGAATATTTTCAGAAATTCTGTGCAAAATTAGGATTTAAACCTGAGGCAAAAATACAAATAGAGCATAGCTTAGGTACTCAAATCAAAGTAAACAACTATTTAGATGGTACAATATCTACTACAGGATCGGATGCAAATGAAAAATTTACCAATCTTTTAAAGAAAAATCTCAGAGAGAGGTTATTGGGATCAGGAGTTGCTCTAGGAGGTGAAGATGTTGATGATATTATTGAAGTCAGAGTATCTTCAGTTATGGATCTACTGCGTGATTATACTAAATTGGAAGATAATAAAGAAAACAGAGAGTTATTAATAAGTGAAGTAGCAGATAATTTAGGGCTTTCCACTCAAGATAAAACAGCATCAGAAGTATTGATGGAATTAAACTCTTTACCTTCTTCGATAAAAGGTCAGGTTAATCATAATCAAGTGCAGTTTGTTGTAAATATTTTTACCAATTTAATTGTTGAAGGAAAAAGCGAAGTATACAAAGAAAAAAATGCAATTAATGCAATTGATGCAATTCATCAGAAGATAGATAAGGCAATTGTTGAACAAGAAAAAAAAGCAACCAATAAACAAGATATGGAAAATGGTAAATGGACAGATAGAATCAAAAAACAGAAATTATCTGTGGAATCACATGGGCATTTGCATTAAAGATACTGTGTACAGAGGCGTAGTATGCTCAATTTTCGCCTTTCATTTAAAGCACTCAAATTGACCAAACACACTCAATCCAAAGCGTTTGTAGATTCGATATCTTGAGTAACTTGACGCAGAGAGAATTGTATACCTTAGTCAACTTTTCTAGCGGTATCCATAAGGTAAATCATTATTTGAGTGTTACACCCAAGCCCTCTTTATTTTCCTCTGTTATCAAGCTAAAAATACCATTTGGTTTCATTATGTATACGAAACTATTATGCTTGCAAGAAAAAAAAACCCTAAAAAAACTGGAAAAGAGAATAGGAATTTGACATAAGCTATTCCCAAATTTTCAATGTTCATATGGTTATAAGCAGTACAGCTATTAATCATCCATTATTGATATACCTGAATTATTCTCAGTAAATAAATCAAGTATAATGTTAGGTACTCTACTATCAACTATGTGAACAACCCCTGCACATTCTTCTACCATTTTAGTATATGACATAAGCCTTTCAACAAATTTTTCTCCTTTAATTTTTCCACAATCAATCGATTCTTTTAAATTTTTAATCAAGACTCTTCCATTGCCAACTTTGTTTATTTCTTCATCTGTATCACTCAAGATTATCATTTTAGATGCGTAAACTGCAAGTGCAATTGCACTTGCAGTGCTATCAGTATCAATATGATATGTTTCTCCATTTTTTCCATAACCGATAGGTGCAATAACTGGTATAGAATCTGATTCTTCAATAAAGAATAATATATCAGGATTGATTTCAGTTGGTCTACCGATAAATCCCATGATAGCGCCGCTCGTTCTGGTAGTAGATCGTCGACATCTGGTTGACGCTCGTGTGCACGTGGGACATGAAGTTGGACACGGATGTCACCAGGTTCTCCTGAAGCGGGAAAAAACTTGTGCAGTCGTCCAATCGATTTTGGTAG
>NZ_JBNRJY010000360.1:0-890 GCF_059414725.1 Wolbachia endosymbiont of Tuta absoluta | reverse complement strand
CTTTCCCCATGTAACATAGGTTGAAAATTGAAGTATGGCAAAAATATTTTAAGTTTCCATAGTAGGTAACCCAAAACAGCTGATCGATCTGTCATTCATGTCACCTTTATTTCACTTACACGCGGTTCTTTTTTGAGCTGTCGCTCGCAAAAACGTACGTTTGGTCAACGGCAGTGTCGCTACAAACAAATTAAACGCGCATTATTGTATAAAGGAAAGGATTTCAATAATATCATTTATAACCGTTACCGACCCGCTAGTCATTAGTTTCAAGGGCTCAATAGTTTCTTCAAACGTTAGTGATTTTCTGAATCGGTCCTTTAATATGTTGATGAGATATGTCAGCACATGTTGTATGAAAGATTATGTTTTGTGGTTAACATTGGATCGATCGGTGTAAAGGGCTCTTTTTTTTTTGTTAAAGTGTTGTAAAGCTTAACCATATACAAAGCTTTTTAGAAAAGAAAATGCTCCAAATATAAGCTGTGGTCCTTTAACTATTACGACAAGAGTAAGTAATAACCCACACAATGATACTAATACTCCCATTATAGAGAGAAATCCATCTTTGCTCATGATACCCAGTGAAATGAGAGTTGTACCAATTGCAGGAATGAAGTTAGTTAAAGGAAGTGGGATTGCTATCGATAATGCACAAAGCAGCATTATAAATGCTAAAATATTTTCACCAGGACCACGAAAAATGAAAGACATTCTTGGTTTCATGAACTTTTCTATTTTTTTTAATGTAGGTGAAGTTTTCTCTACCACGAGAGCTAGTGTTGAACGTTGAAAAGATTTCCTTTCTAGCCAATTAGGCATCCAAGGAGAATCAAACCCAAATAGAAGCTGCAGTGAAAATAAGATTAAAGGTATAGAAAGAATGGTTG
>NZ_JBNRJY010000359.1:0-477 GCF_059414725.1 Wolbachia endosymbiont of Tuta absoluta | reverse complement strand
CGCCGCAAAGAATAGGCGTATTTTATTTTGCTTTTTCATACCTCTGCAATACTCTGCATGATGAATTGTAATGTAATAGTATATTTAATTAGACGGTAAATATTGTACCGATAACCTTGGACTTCTAATCCTTGCAGTGTTTCAATACTAAGTAGTATTTCTTTGACAACCTATGGTAGCCTTAATCAGCATTAAACATTCAAACCTTAGTTATCATAAATACATAAATAACCATACTTATTGGTTTAAAAATATACCTAATGACGCCTTTTTTTGTCTTTCACAAGGATCGATCGAAGGGGTGGGGGAATATTGTTCCAAATTTTCGCAGCGGTAAATCTGAAACTACCTTCAATAATTTTCAATACCAAGCCTTCAACTATTGTTGTTTTACCAACACCTGGTTCTCCGACATATAAAGGGTTATTTTTTCTGCGTCTTAGCAAGATTTCTATAGTGCGATTTAATTCATAATCA
>NZ_JBNRJY010000358.1:0-480 GCF_059414725.1 Wolbachia endosymbiont of Tuta absoluta | reverse complement strand
AGCTTGGCCTTGAAATCGAAGTGCTTGGTAAGAAGCAGATGGAAGAGAAAAAAATGGGAGCATTGCTTGGGGTAGCACAGGGAAGTAGTAAAGAGCCAAAATTAGTAGTGATCGATCACACTTCATTAATATAGTAAACTTAGGTGGATATTAAGAATTGTTGGGTTCTGTTTGTATTGGTTTTGATATAATTATAGTATTATTATCCACCTACACATCTTAATATTATAACTTTTGTTATCATTTACTTATCGGTTTCCTATTTAATTACGTACTTATATTGTAAGATTTTCTTTCTATGAATAAGTCTTTGGTAATTATTGTCTGTCACCGATGATATTTAACCGGTCAGGAGATGACTGAAAAACAGCAAAGCTGACGTCATCGCCTTTTCGGTGACAACATTGTTTTTGTTTTTAGTTTGTGTGTAAGCAAGTGTACTCAGAAATTGTTGGCTACCTACTGAATAAATGTCCTCCT
>NZ_JBNRJY010000357.1:0-333 GCF_059414725.1 Wolbachia endosymbiont of Tuta absoluta | reverse complement strand
AAGACCGAGCGCTCTACTCTCTGATAACATTCTACTAAGTTCTGATATCTTTGATGCACAATACAAAAATGGTAATTGAATGTAGTATATTGAGTATATAGAAAAAAATAAAATCTTATCTTTTAACCCTACTGTTGGATCGATCCAACTAAGTTGATAAACACGAAAGCACTGACCATTTGCTTCTATAGTTGTCTTTTTTCGTCTATCTTATTTTGTTACTCTGCTGAACAGATGCAAAATAGTTTATTTTTGATTCTTATCATCAAGTGTGAATAAGATTATTGTAGAGGTTAAACCTATAATAACTATCATTAACGAAAATGGGGCAGC
>NZ_JBNRJY010000356.1:0-6674 GCF_059414725.1 Wolbachia endosymbiont of Tuta absoluta | reverse complement strand
TGATATCTTTGATGCACAATACAAAAATGGTAATTGAATGTAGTATATTGAGTATATAGAAAAAAATAAAATCTTATCTTTTAACCCTACTGTTGGATCATTATATACTTCAGAAAAAATGTTATCATCACTATTTTCATTTTTGAAAGACTGATAGCTGCTTGTAATTTTTTCTGTAAAAATAGAACAGAGCTTATGCAGTCCGTAGCATGAAACGCCAACAGCTAAAAAAATTGCAAGTGTTCCAAAAAATGCTAATACTTCACTTGAAGTTTTGGCAAGAAGGAATGCATAAAGCGCATTAATAAAGATATCAAATAAATATTCAAATAAAAAAATTGCTCCAATAGCGGAAACAAACAATAAAATACCCCCACAAATAATCAAAAAATCTTTTAACCTTGGATTCATACCCCGCTTCTTAATAATCTATTAATATACTTTTTATTATATGCTTAAATTAAAAAAATGCAAATTTTGTAAAGACCAATTGAAATTTCTGAGCTTCAACTATATTGTTAATTATTCAGATAAAAATTAAACATTGTCGTGTCAAATAAAATAGGCTTTTTTGCTATTTTTGCCTTGGTGATTAGTAGCCAAATTGGCTCTGGAATTTTTATGCTCCCAATCAGCCTTGCACCATACGGCGCTTATAGCCTCATAAGCTGGGTTATATCAGGATTTGGTGCTATATCTCTTGCTTTAGTTTTTGCTTCACTCTGCGCAAAATTTCCAGAAACGGGCGGTCCTCATATTTATGTGAAACATGCTTTTGGTTCTACAGCAGCTTTTTTTGTTGGTTGGACATATTGGGTAAGTTCGTGGGTTAGCTCAACTGCTGTAACGATTGCAAGTATCGGTTATTTAGCCCCGCTTTTTCATAATGATATACAAGATATACGTTTGCTTTTAGAAATAACATTAATTTTAGCTATTATGCTAATAAACTTAAGGGGAGTAACTACTGCTGGGCATGTTGAGCTTTTGCTGACCATTGTTAAAATTATTGCACTTCTCGCAATACCTATCGCAGGGTTGTTTTTCTTTGATAAAAATAATTTTATTGTAAGCGAGGAAGTATCAAACTTTACAATATCACAAACTCTTGCTCGTTCTACACTCCTTACTCTATGGTGTTTTATTGGACTTGAATCAGCAACGGCACCTGCAGGATATGTCAATAATCCAGCTAAGACAATACCAAGAGCTATAGTGCTTGGAACAGTCTGTGTTGCTGTGATATATTTCATCAATAGTCTTTCAATTATGGGATTGATAAGTGGTAATGAACTAGCTAGTTCAAAAGCACCATATGTTGATGCGATAAAAATTATGTTTCCAGGTAATTGGCATTTAATTATTTCTGTTGTTGCCTTTATCGTTTCTGTAAGTAATTTAAATGCTTGGTTTTTAGCTGATGGACAGGTCACCTTAGGCCTTGCAAAAGACAAGTTAATGCCGCAATTTTTTGGCAAAAAAAATAAGCATGATGCTCCATTATGGGGAATAATACTCAGTACTTTGGGGGTGTTAGGTTTACTTATCCTAACGTCAAACAAAAGTTTTGCTGAGCAAGTAACTTCAATAATTGATATCTCTGTGGTGTCATTTTTGTTTATCTACTTAGCATGTAGCCTTGCTTTTCTCAAAGTTAATATACAAGACAAAAGCTACTGCAAATTTTTAATTGGAGGTGTGGCTGTATCTTTTTGCTGTTGGGTAATATACGAGACTTCTATAAAAACATTGTTAATATCAAGTCTATTCCCTTTAAGCGGAACACTTATTTATCTACTTTGGTATCATAAACTAAAAACTTAACTTAAATTTTTTATTTGCTAAAATTCTTAAGCTATACTACTGGCTTACATTAATAGAATTAAGAGGTATTGTGTCAAATAAAATAGGTTTTTGGGCTGTTTTTGCTTTAGTCATTAGTAGTCAGATCGGCTCTGGGGTTTTTATGCTTCCAATTAGCCTTGCTCCATATGGCGCTTATAGCCTTATAAGTTGGATGATATCAGGAGCTGGTGCTGTGTCTCTTGCGCTAGTTTTTGCTACGCTATGTGCAAAGTTTCCAGAAACAGGAGGTCCTCACGTTTATGTGAAACATACTTTTGGTTCTACCGCAGCGTTCTTTGTTGGTTGGACATATTGGGTAATCTCATGGGTTAGTACAACAGCTTTAATAGTTGTGGGTGTTGGCTATCTTACACCATTTTTCCATGAAGATATCAAAAGTATGCGTTTATTTTTAGAGCTGTTGTTATTTACAATCATTACATTAATAAATTTAAGGGGAATAGCTACTGCAGGGCACGTTGAGTTTCTGCTCACGGTTGTGAAGGTTGCTGTATTGCTTGCAATACCTGTAGCAGCGTTGTTTTTTTTCGATAGAAATAATTTTATCATAAGTGAAGAAATATTAAGTCTTACAACATCGCAAATTCTTGCCCGCTCTACACTCCTTACTTTATGGTGTTTTATTGGACTTGAATTGGCAACAGCACCTGCAGGGTCAGTTGATAATCCAGCTAAAACTATACCAAAAGCTGTGGTGCTTGGCACAGTTTGTGTTGCTGTTATATATTTTATCAACAATTTTGCAATTATGGGATTGATCAATGGCAACAATTTAGCAAGTTCAAGAGCACCATATGTTGATGCGATAAAAATTATGTTTTCTGGTAATTGGCATTTAATTGTTTCTATAGTTGCATTCATTTTTTGTGTTGGCAGTCTAAACGCTTGGGTTTTATCTAGTGGACAAGTTGCTTTTGGTCTTGCAGAAGATAGACTAATGCCAAAATTCTTTGCTAAAAGGAACAAGCATGGCTCTCCTTTTTGGGGAATAACAGTTAGTTCAATTGGAACTGCAATTTTACTAATTCTCACTTCAAACAACAATTTTGCCCAGCAGATTACGTCGATTATTGACTTTTCTGTAATTTCATTTTTGTTCGTTTATCTTGCGTGCTGTTTTGCCTTTCTAAAGGTTATTATACAGGAGAGGAGTTGTTATAAGCTTTTAATTGGTAGCATAGCAACAACCTTTTGTTGTTGGGTGATATTAGAAACCCCTGTAGGTACTCTGCTGATTTCGAGCCTGTTCACTGCAAGTGGCATACCCATTTATTTATTTTGGTACTGCAAAACTTCTGTGCAACAAATTCAGTAGTGAGAGATACACTTTAAATGGTTAATATTTATGGGCCAAGATTTTTTTTCTCTTTATCTACTTGTTCAATATTACCATTCTCAAGTTTGCTACCTACTTCTTCTGTGCGTTTATTATCTATGTAGATCTCATTTTTTGCTTTATTAGAAAGACCTATTTGCGATTGCAGTTTTTTATACTCTTCTTTTTCAGGCGTGAAAATTTTCACTAAAAATCTTCCTATTATTGGTATTGAACTTAAAAAATCTCTTAATCCAAAAGATTCTTGCTTCTTGTTTGAAAGATGCTGGTCTATCTTAGAAATTTTCACACCATACTTTTTATCATCAAAATTTATCGCTGGCTTGCTTTTTTTCGAAAGAACATTTTGAATCTCTAATCTATTGACTTTTTCAGGCTTTTGAAATGCAGATACTGCAGGTTTGACCTTAGTGTCATCATGTTTTTTACTCATTTCATTCTACCATGCAATATTATTAGTGTCTTATAATTATAACTAAATTATGGTTAATTGCAAGGTAAAAATATTAAAGTAATTGTAAATTTTATCAGTAAAAATATAATATAGCTTTAAAATCAGAGGTTTATTTATATGGGATGTAAGATTGCAGTTATTGGAGCAACAGGAAGAGTAGGATATGAGGTATTGACCATGCTTGCTGAGTTTCAAAAAGAGGGAAAATTTTCGATAGATTCTGTTGTTGCTTTTGCATCGAAAAAATCAAAGGGAAAAAAGGTAAGTTTCGGCGATGAAGAATTAACTGTCTTAGACCTTGAGAACTACGATTTTGTTGGAATTAATATAGCAATTTTCTGTGCTGGGTCTCATGTTTCCGAGAGATACGTACCGATTGCAACTGAAGCTGGATGTATTGTCGTAGATAATACCTCTCGTTTTAGGATGAAAGAAGGCGTGCCACTAGTGATTCCAGAGATCAACAAAGATAAAATTACGGAGTATAAAAACCATAACATAATATCTAATCCAAACTGTACTACAATACAAATGTTGCTGGCATTACATTTATTACACCAAAAAGCAAAAATAAAGAGAATCGTTGCTTCAACTTATCAATCAACTTCTGGTGTAGGTAAAGCAGCAATGGATGAGCTTTACAATCAGACAAAAAAAATCTTTATGAATGAAGCTAAAAAACCTGAAATATTTCCTAAGCAAATAGCATTTAATTGCATTCCTCATATAGGAGAGTTCATGGAAGATGGTTCTACAAAAGAGGAGTGGAAAATGCAAGAGGAGGCAAAAAAAATTTTAGAAGAGGATATAAAAGTAACTGCAACTTGTGTCCGAGTACCTGTTCTTGTTGGTCATGCTATAGCAGTAAATGTAGAATTTGATCAGCATATAACTGAAGAAGAAGCTCGTGAAATGCTCAGTGAAGACGATGGAGTTTTAGTGCAAGATAAGCGCGAAGATGGTGGATATATGACTCAGATTGATGTTGTGCAAGAGAATGCCGTATACATATCGCGTATTAGACAAGACGATACCGTTAAACACGGATTAAATATGTGGATAGTAGCTGATAATCTACGCAAAGGTGCAGCACTAAATATAGTGCAGATCTTGGAGATCTTGATCAAAGAGCATTTATAGGTCATTAGCTTAAATCTATATTGACCTGTCCCATTTTACGCTTGTCCCTAACCTCTTTTTTCCCATATATGGTTAAACTAGCTTTTTCGTTGCTCAAATATTTGTGAGAATTATATATATCATTACCTATTATATTTTTTGTCATGCAAGGAAAGCGTAATACTACTTCCTGCATAGATAGCCCGCATATTATCCTAACTAGCTGCTCGAATTGACTAACGTTGCATGCATCCAAGCTCCAGTGGCAAGAATTGTGGGGTCTTGGGGCCAGTTCATTAACTAGTAATTCATGATTTTGAGTGATGAAAAATTCAATAGCTAGAATTCCTACTACATCAAGTGCAGTTGCTATTTTCTCTGCAGTTTTTTGTACCTCTTGGGCTAATTTATTATCTATTTTAGCTGGTGCTATTGAAGTATTAAGTATTCCGTCAACGTGGTGATTCTCTGCTATAGGAAAAAAAGCTACTTTACCGTTTTTATCTCTTGCAACGACTATTGAAACCTCTTTCAGTAAATCAACACTTGCTTCAAGAATGTACTCTTTATTCCAATCGAAGGAAGCAAATTGCTTCAGTTCAGAATCATTTTCAATCATATATTGTCCTTTTCCATCATAACCCATTTCTGTTGTTTTTAGCCTCACTGGATAGCTAAAAGTTTCACTACTTTCTAGTAGCTGATTATAATTTTGTATACTTTTGTAATCAGCAGTTTTTATGCTTAAATCTCTAATAAAATCTTTCTCTCTCAGCCTATTTTGCGAAATGTGTAACGCCTTTTTACCTGGATAAAAATCTGTATGCTGCGACACAATATCAATTGCACTACATGGAATATTTTCAGACTCAATAGTGACTAAATCCACACTCTGTGCAAAAGATTCAAGTGCCCTCTTATCACAGAAGTCTGCTATTGTTAAATCATCAGCAACAGAACAAGCTGGATCGTTTTTAGCACTGGCAAAAATATGCGTTTTGTGCCCAAGTTTTATTGCAGCGATAGCAGTCATTTTACCTAATTGCCCACTTCCTATTATTCCTATCACTTTTTTATCCAGTGGATCTGTTTTGTTCATCATGTAGATTAATATTTCCTAGTTAGAGTACGATAATATGCTTGGAAAATCTATGAAAAAAGTGTATAATTGAAGTGTGTTAAACTTTTATCATGAACACTTTACGATGACCATGAAATACACACTTATTACTAATTCTGTTGAAGTTACAGTTTTGCCAATTTACATTGAAGAGCAATCCATTCCTTATGAAAATTGTTACGTATGGATGTATAATGTTAAGATAAAAAACAAAAGCTCATCAACCATTCAATTATTAAGTCGCTATTGGCAAATAATAGATCATAAGGGGAAAATAAATGAAATTGCCGGAGTTGGTGTTATTGGAGAACAACCTGTAATAAAATCTGGAGAGGTATTCAAATATACAAGTGGAACATACTTAAATACACCATCAGGAATAATGCAGGGTAAATATGAATTTCTGAACGAAGAGAGCATAAAAACCTTTGATGTTATGGTACCACCCTTTTCCTTAGATAGTCCATACGTTAACACTAGACCTCATTGATCATCAAGATAGTGTATTTGTTTAAGTGCATCTGAAACCAGTGCTTCTTGTTTTGTCATTTGAGCTTCCATAATGTCATCCGAGTAGCTGATACTGAGATCCAACTAAGTTGATAAACACGAAAGCACTGACCATTTGCTTCTATAGGTGTCTTTTTTCGTCTATCTTATTTTGTTACTCTGCTGAACAGATGCAAAATAGTTTATTTTTGATTCTTATCATCAAGTGTGAATAAGATTATTGTAGAGGTTAAACCTATAATAACTATCATTAACGAAAATGGGGCAGC
>NZ_JBNRJY010000355.1:0-6335 GCF_059414725.1 Wolbachia endosymbiont of Tuta absoluta | reverse complement strand
TGAATAGCCTAATTTCCTTTAGCTATAAAATACAGCAAGATGATTTTTTACTAGTTGATGTCTGCTTTTTTCAGAACATTGGTCAGGCTGTGATATAGAAGGTTGGTTAAATGTTGTTTCGGGCTTATTAAAAGAAGATCGTGCTGAAGAAGGGCCAAAGCCACTATCTTTAGCCGAAGCATCATCCCCACCTTTACCTTCACCATAGTAGTCAGGCCTAAGGAATTTGCTTGTGTTTCCATTATGTGATTTACCTATAACTGAATTCTTAGGTGAACCAGCAAAACCACTATCTGCACTTGGTCCATCCGTCCCTACTTTTTCTTCAAGAGTTTGTGGTTTCATAGCTTGCACACGCGCAGGATCAATGGATAGCTTATATTTAACTTTATCTTTATCTTCGCTGATTAAAGAGCTCTCCATGATCTTATCCATCACACAGTAAGCAATGTCTGGGTTACGAAAGTCTATTGCATATATTTGTTCGGCACCATATGTTGGAAGACCTCTTTCTGCAATATCATCTTTTACATCACGCAATACTTTTGTACCACCAAACACCTTATTATTAATATGATCAACTTCTTTTTCATTTAAAAACTCTATGTAATTACCACAATCAATAACAGGAGCTAAAATTGAAAACTCATCTTTACTTTCTTTGTGAGAAGTATGCCACATAGAATCAATTGGTAGGTGCGGTAGTGCCTTACAAATAAAATCAACAACTGCGAACTTCAGAGTGTCATTCATTTCATCCTCGGTACTTGAAACTTCCAAATCACGACAATGAAAGGATAATTCATGCTTTGCTATGTCTTTAATGAGCTTAGGATTATCAAAAATGCTTTTCTTTAGATATACATAATTTCCTTTCTCTTCTAAAAAATCCTTAGTTTTTTTAGGACCATTTTCATAACCTTTTATCCTCGATGAGAGCAAATCTACAAAAGAACGTTGCAAATTTCTATCAACACACTCCGCACCATATAGATAAGATCCCTTATCAAAGACTTCATCAATTATATTATAATCTACATGATTTTCTATCTCCTCCTCTATATCATCTGATAGATCCTCACAACCTAGTTCCGATTTTTTGTCTTCTTTTTCTTGCTCTTTAATAAGATCTGTTGTAAATCGCGCAAGTTCATTAGCTAGCAAAAACTTTAGATTAGAAACCACCTCTTTTCTCATTGGCACCAAAAATTTATTACCTACAGTCGATTTTCCTTGATCAAAGTTAAAAGGAAAAAACTTTGTATACAAATTATCATCAAGAATACTTTCATCCGGACAAAATCTTTTTACTACTTTTTCTCTCATACTTTTCAAGTACCCCTTGCACTGATCAATAGTCATATTATTATCAAACGAGATAACAATATGATCGTTCTTTACAGTAAAATTAGTAACAACAGCATTACTGAAACGAAGAATACTATTAAATGCTTTTACTAATTCTCGATTTATTTCACTTTTATTAGGCATAACGCCACCTCTCTAATTAATCAACATAATTACTTGCCACCCATACTGCTGCTCTGACCACTCTTACTACTACTGGATTGATTTTGTTTCATTCGCTCTTGTTCACGCTTAATCCTATCGCTGAAATTATCTATTCTCTTTGGATCTAAATCTTTTTTATAAATCCTTGTTCTCCCTGAATCAGGTACTTTTTTATTTGGATCATTATTACCATCCATATTAGCCTCCGAATTAAATTATTATGTAATGAGTATATTAAGAATCAATTATCAGCACAAGCAGTTTTTTAACATAAATTTTATTCACCATTTTTATACTCCTGGATTCCAGACTGGGATGACAAGAGAAGAAGTGCTGGAATAACAACTTTTTAAATTAAGTTTTCTGGATCCCAGTGTCAGCTACTTGGATGACAAGAGAGAGAGCTACTTGTCCGCCATGTCATTCCAGCACTTGATGCTGGAATCCAGATGAAAAACCAGTGTCACGCACTGGGATGACAAGAGAGAGCTACTTGTCCGCCATGTCATTCCAGCACTTGATGCTGGAATCTAGAAGAAAAATGGATCCTAAACTGGAATGACAACTTTTTTAAACTAAGTTTTCTGGATCCCAGTGTCAGCTACTTGGATGACAACGGAGGGGCCACTTGCATGACAGCCTTTTAAAATTGGTTGACACCTTTTTGGTACACAACCTTTGGTGCATTATGCACTCAAGACAATGTCATTCCAGCACTTCCTCTCTTGTCATTCAAGTAGCCTCTTTGGTATCAAAGAATAGCCTCTTTGGTGTCATCAAGTAGCTCCTTTAATGTCATTCCAGTGCTTGACACTGGAATCTAGTAAATTTATTTATTATATATGAAAAGTTATTATATTTATATACTTGCAAGTGAACGCAATGGAACCCTATATACAGGTATAACATCAAATTTGACTAAACGAATTTGGGAACACAAAAGCAAAGCCATCTCTGGTTTCACGTCAAAGTACAATGTTTGTAAACTAGTCTATTTTGAAGAATTTCAAGAGATAAACTTAGCAATTAGTAGAGAAAAACTCCTAAAAAGCTGGCAGAGAAAATGGAAAATAAACTTAATTGAAAAAACAAATCAAGAATGGAAAGATTTATATGATGAAATTGTGTCTGGATGACAGTGTCTGAGTACACAACTGTACGAACATTGTAATATGGCGCATCGTTGGCACTGGCTTCCATTCAAGACGGTGTCATTCCAGTCTGGAATCTAGAAGAGAAAATGGATCCTAAACTGAAATAACAACTCTTTTAAACTAAGTTCTCTGGATCCCAGTGTCACGCACTGGGATGACAAGAGAGGAGGTAATGGGATGACATCAAAGGAGGCACTGGAATGAAAATGAAGGGCTACCTGAATGACAGACCGGTTTTCATTCAAATTTTATTCAAGACGATGTCATTCCAGCGCGTGACGCTGGAATCTAGAAGAGAAAATGGATCCTAGACTGAAATGACAACTTTTTTAAACTAAGTTCCTGGATCCCAGTGTCAAGCACTGGGATGACAAGAGAGGAGGCACTGAGATGACAACAAAGGGGCCACTTGAAGACAAGAGAGAGCTACTTGTCCGCCATGTCATTCCAGCACTTGATGCTGGAATCCAGATAAAAAACCAGTCTGAAATGAAAAAAAAAGAGAGAACCTTTACACACCTCTCTCTTTGACTGAAGAAGCATGGTTTTCAACTCTCACATCATCAGTTAATCCTCCTGGCAATTCCACAGCAGCATTAGACTTTTGCTGATCACCAAGCTTTCTCTCGCAGGAAGATCCATTTAGCTCTTTTTTCTTTGTTCTCCTTGTATCCTTATCACATTTTTGTCTTTTAACTCTCCTGTGTTCCTTTCGCTCTGGAGCAGGTGGACAGACAGCTAATTTTGGTTTTTCAGTTTTCTCTTCTTTTGCTTCTTTCTTTTCTTTATTCATTTTTTCCAGTTTTTGTACTTCACTATCTTTGTGACTTATAACAGGTTTAGGTAGAGTGTCTACTAATTTTTCTATAGGCTTTGGTAAAATAGCACGTTCTTGCTTATTCAGAGTGATTGGCATTGGAACTTGAGATGAAAAATTAAAGAGGTGAACTGGCGCAACTTCATTCACTTTTGTTTCTATTTCTTGACGAACTTCTTTTGATTCTGTTTTTTCTGCTTTTTTGTCTCTTTTTTCCTCAGTTACATCTTGCTCTACTACTGCTGCTAAATCAACTGCAAAAATTTCTGCAAACATTGCAATGACTGAGCCCACGAGAAAAGTTTGAAGCTTCAATTTTAAATTTTGCAACGCTTGCAAACGTTCGAGTATTGCTATTTCTTCTTCAGGAGATAACTCACCGCTGAGTAATTTCTCCTGCAATTCTTTTATCTCTTTGTCTAGCCTTTTATCCCAACTTAAATCTAAATCTTTTTTGAAGATCTTTTTAACTAATTCCTTAAGCTTATCACGCAAAAACTTAATTATCGAAAGAAGCAGATTTTTCTCTTTCTTCTCCTTGAGCATTTTGTAGACTTTCGGATCTACATTTACTTCAAAAAGATTAAAGAGGGATTCAAAGAAATTTGCGAATACCCCTTGATTATCATCAGTAAAGTAATCCTCATTATCTTGTATCTGTAGCTCTACTTGAGATAATGTTTCATCAATGCAACTCGCAGCCTGACGCTCAAGCTCTATTCTCTTGAGCTCAGCTTTCCTAGCAAGCTCCTCCATGAATCCTTTTAATTCATTGAGCTTCTGCTCTGCAGAGAGATCTTGCTCTCTGATTCGATTAATGTAGATTGAGCTACCGTCCTCTTCGTTGTTATTGATTAAAAAATTTTTCACTGCTTTTTCTCCATTAATTGAATTACTGTTTCTATAATTGTTTAGAAGGCTTTTTACCATTTTATCTTAAGTCTATAAAATACAATAACTCAATCTTATAATATGAAGTATTTAATAAGTATTAATCTTAAAAAATATCAATAAATCATTGATATTTTTACATTCATACTATATACAGCCTAGCATATATTACGTAATTTTTCAAGAACATATTCACTATAACAGAAGACTTTCTTATTTGCCTCTAAAACACCTGCAAATCATATAATAAAAGAATATTATAATGTTTAATGTAATACTATACAATGTTATAAAATATAGTATAATACTAGCATACCACTGAATTAATGCTGAGATATTCCCTTGCTTGATCAGTTAAAACACGTCCTCTTGGTGTGCGCTTTACAAAACTGACCTTGATTAAATAAGGTTCTACTGTTTCTTCAATATTGCCAACATCTTCAGATAGTGCAATAGATATGGTGTCAATTCCAACAGGTCCTGAGGTGTTAAACAAAAATCTCAGATAATCCATATCTAATTTATTTAGTCCCATTTTATCTATACCCAATTTTGATAGTGCAGAACCGGCAATTTCACAGGTAATTTTTTTATCATCTTTTACTTCAACAAAATCTCTTATTCTTCTGAGTAATCTCAAAGCAATTCTTGGAGTACCACGGGCGCGGCAGGCAATTTCCTGCACAGCATCCTTTTCGATTTCAGCACAAAGAACTCTTGCACCTCTTTTGATAATATCAATCAGTTCCTCAAAAGAATAAAACTCAAGATGCAGGGGAATACCAAAACGATCCCTCAGCGGTGCAGAAAGCAGTCCAAGCCGTGTTGTTGCCCCAATCAGTGTAAATGGTGGTAAATCTATTCTTAAAGTTCTGGTAGATGGGCCCTCACCTACTAGTATATCTAGGCAAAAATCTTCCATAGCAGTATATAAAACTTCCTCAATGCTACGATTTAATCTATGGATCTCATCGATAAATAGAACATCTTTTGCATTTAAAGTAGTGAGCACTGCAGCTAAGTCCCCAGCTTTACTAAGCAATGGACCAGAAGTTGCACGAAAGCTAACCCTTAACTCCTTAGAGACAATTTGTGCTAAAGTTGTTTTACCAAGCCCTGGAGGACCATAGAGCAATACGTGATCCAAAGCTTCAGCTCTCGTCTGTGCAGCATTTATAAACACTTTTAAATTTTGTATTAAGTCTTTTTGCCCGACAAAATCATCAAGTTGCTCAGGCCGGATATTTAAATTACGTACATCTTCAGAGTATTCCTTACTACATGATATTGACTTCATATTGTTTTAAGCGCCATACGAATAATATCTTTAGTGTCCAAGTTTGGTGATTCATCTTCTATTTTTTTTATTGTATCATAAGCTTTTGTTCTTTCATATCCAAGATTGATCAAAGCTGAAAGAGCATCTTCACTAATTGAGTGAAAATGATTGTTATTTATCTCTAATTTACTTACTTTGCCATTCAGCTCAGTAATAATTCGATTTATGAGTTTCAGGCCAAGTCCACTCACCTTAAGTGCTAGTTTATCCTCATTTATAATTGCCAAAAACAGTTGCTCTGGAGTTAATTTGCTCAAAATTGACATTGCGGTTTTATAGCTGACACCGCTCACTTTAACTAATAAACGCAGACACTGCTGTTCTTCTTTACTTATAAAGCCATATAGCTGAGTAACGTTTTCTCTGCTATTTGCATAAGTGTCGATAAGTAATTTTACTCTACTTCCAATCGAACAAGCACTTAAAGTTTTGGCTGAAAGATATACTATGTAGCCAACATCATTCACATTCAGGATTATGTGATCGCTACACACCTCATCAACTATTCCTCTTAGATTTCCTATCATTTCTAGTACTTTATAAAATTCAGTTTAAATGCTCCTGAATCTTAGGTCAAGCAAACGAACATTATATGAAGTAGTTCCAGTTTCAATCATTGCAG
>NZ_JBNRJY010000354.1:0-356 GCF_059414725.1 Wolbachia endosymbiont of Tuta absoluta | reverse complement strand
GGAAGTAAGAATGACGTAAGAGTGAATGTCGATAACATGACCGATCGATCCCTGTAAGGTAAGTAAGTAATTTATTTGGCAGAATACGATTTTCAATCAAAATAAAATTTGATTTAAAGGATAAAATTGAATTGCTACTTTTTATTAAAAGTGAATGGTAGAATAATTAAAATTAAAGTTGATACAGATAAAGCAATTACACCTCCAAGTTTAATCCATGTCAATAAGATTTTATATTTCATAATCCCCTTGTGTACAAGCATCCAATTTTTCATGTCGATTTAGATATCGGGGTCCGATTCGGCATTCATGGCCGGTTATTATATAGGCGTTATGACAATAAACTCAAGATTACC
>NZ_JBNRJY010000353.1:0-474 GCF_059414725.1 Wolbachia endosymbiont of Tuta absoluta | reverse complement strand
CTGCAATGATTGAAACTGGAACTACTTCATATAATGTTCGTTTGCTTGACCTAAGATTCAGGAGCATTTAAACTGAATTTTATAAAGTACTAGAAATGATAGGAAATCTAAGAGGAATAGTTGATGAGGTGTGTAGCGATCGATCATGTATTTCTGTTCCCGCTATAAGAACAAATAAGTACTGTCTATTACAATAAAATGGTTTAGAATGGGTCTCCCATACATAAAACAGACGTAATCTTTTTACACGACTGACCAAACAAAAAGGAGTGTAATGTTTTAGAGTTAATGTATGTATGTATATTTATGTGCGATTCTTTAAAGGACTGAAACTCATCACAATAAAACAATTTTAAACGGATTTAAGTTGTGTTTATTTTGGATTTTACAATTCCTACGTTTCGAGCTCTTTACAGAGCCCGTGGTCACGGATGACTAAGGTGTTAGACGTCATTATTTAGATTTGAAATTATT
>NZ_JBNRJY010000352.1:0-457 GCF_059414725.1 Wolbachia endosymbiont of Tuta absoluta | reverse complement strand
GTGGGTGTTCAATGGAACCTATGGTGGTGATGGCTGCGCGTGCGGCTCAATTAGTTGGTCAAGAGCTTTTAAAAGCGCATCAAAATCGTCATAAACTCGATCGATCAGGGTTCCCCCCATTGTCCAATATTCCCCACTGCTGCCTCCCGTAGGAGTCTGGACCGTATCTCAGTTCCAGTGTGGCTGATCGATCATTAGTATCAGTTAGCTCAATACATTGCTGTACTTACACACCTGACCTATCAACCACGTAGTCTACATGGTTCCTTCAGGGGGCTTGTGCCCCGGGAGATCGATCACCCTGCGCGACACCGGCGACGGCATCGCGCCGGAGTTCCTGCACCATCTGTTCAGCCGTTTCCGCCAGGCCGATGGCACCACCACCCGCCGCCATGGCGGCCTGGGCCTGGGCCTGGCCATCGTGCAGCAGCTGGTGGAGCTGCACGGCGGCACGATC
>NZ_JBNRJY010000351.1:0-530 GCF_059414725.1 Wolbachia endosymbiont of Tuta absoluta | reverse complement strand
TTATCAATAACTGCATCTATTTTATATAACCGCAAAAATGGTGCATCAATTGCATACTTATCATCGATGTACATCTTTTTTTCAAAACCATAGAATTCAATAGCTTTTTCTCCTGCATTTTCACAAATATAACCTCGATCGATCTCGCTTCCTTCTGAAGAACTTCCTTGCTCCGAGGGTCGCATGTACCATGTACCAGGCTCGCATGAATATTCAACAAGTCGTAAAAGGATACGGACGTGGGAAGGGGAATATACGACCAATAGCGAGACATGCTATGTTCACCCAATCAGCTGATGATTTTACCCAGCTTCTGACACTTTTTGGGAACAAAAGCTTTTTGATTTATGATAAATGATATAGTTAGTTTTCAACATATACAAACCCAACTAAGATTAACATCACCTCCATACCATCATCATAATATAAGTAGGATTTTAGAATTCCTTCTTGAATTTCTAGTCAAAAGTGCATAAAACTTCTTTATATAAACTCGTCTCATAATGTTCGAATTATGAATTCGAAAACAG